>DAHZZC010000430.1 GCA_027435495.1 Planctomycetales bacterium | reverse complement strand
TCGTCATCTTGCTTCTTGGGGGTGCCGGTGCGTCCCTCGACTCTGCGGATGGCCTTCCTCCTTCGCCGCTGGAGCCGATTGGCCGGCTCGATGCTGCGATTCCGGAGGCGTCGGGAATCGTCCGAAGCCGTCGGCATCCTGGGATCTTCTGGGTCCACAACGACTCCGGCAATCCTCCGCTGCTCTTCGCTGTCCGGGGCGACGGACGGCTCGTCGCCCGGTATCGCCTCGCCGTACCAAACCTCGACTGGGAAGCTATCGCGATCGACGACCATGGACGGCTCTACGTCGCCGAGATCGGCAACAACGGCGGTTGGCTCCGGGTTCGGACCCTTTACCGGATCGATGAGCCCGACCCCTCGAAGCCCGACGACGGACGTCCCCTCGCTGCCTCGTCCGTCTCGTATCGACAGCCGGCCAGCGACCGATTCGACGCCGAGGGATTGTTCCTCGACGGGGGCCAGGCGGTCGTTGTCGCGAAGTACCTCGACGGTCGCGAGGCCGCGCTCTTTGCCGTCCCACTCGATTTCTCCTCGAAGACCATCGATCCGCCCCGGCCGATCGGGAAGCTCCCGGGGTTTGTCGAGCCGGCCACGGGCGCCGATCTCAGCGTCGACGGCTCGATGCTCGCGGTCGCCTCGTATGCCGTGACGCGAGTCTATCGGAGGGCCGAGGCCGACGTCGGTCGCTGGGAGATAGCGGCCGAGGTCCGGTATCCTCAGACGGCGATCGAGGGCGTCGCCTGGGACGGCCCCGACCTGATCCTGGCGGCGGAGGGCTCGCACCTGTATCGCCTGCGCCGTCCGGTCCGACGTCCAACGACGACTCGCTAGGCGAATCCCACCTGTTGCCGATGGTCATGACAAAAATGAAGGCTGTGGATGTCGTGATTGTAGGGGGTGGGGTGATTGGGCTTTCGATCGCCTATGTCCTGGCGCGCGAGGGGATGGCCCCGGTTTTGCTGGACCGTCGCGAGCCAGGGCGAGAGGCCTCGTGGGCCGGTGCGGGGCTTATCCCGCCGATCGGCGAGGCGAGGCGCGATGTCCCGGCTCATCCACTCGCTGCACTCCGGGCGTGGAGTGCCCGGCTCTATCCCGAGTGGGCCGCCGCCCTGCTCGACGAGACCGGCATCGACCCGGGATTCCGGCGATCCGGGGGCGTGGACGTCGCTCGGACCGATCGCGAGGCCGAGGCCCTGCACGCCTCCGCTGGTCAGTGGCGGTCCGAGGGGATCGCCTTCGAGCGCATCCCTCCTGGCGATTACGCGAGGGTCGAGCCGGCGCTGGCCTCCGACCTTCGATCGGTTTACTTCCTCCCCGATCGTGCCCAGGTCCGGAACCCTCGTCTGCTCCAGGCCCTGATCGCGGCCGTCGAGCGAAGAGGGGCCCGGATCCAGCCGCACCGAGGGGCGGAGGGATTCGTGGTCGAGGGCGGTCGGATCGCGGCCGTCCGGACGGCCGATGGCGAGATCCCCTGTGGGACGGTGATCGTCGCGGCCGGTGCCTGGTCGGGCGGGCTGCTCGAACCGGCCGGGGTTCGCACGCCCACTCCGCCGATCAAGGGGCAAATCGTTCTATTGAAGGCCGATCGGCCGATCCTCCGCCGGATCGTCGAGCACGGGAGGAACTACCTCGTCCCGCGCGACGACGGCCGGATTCTGATCGGGGCGACCGAGGAGGACGTCGGCTTCGACACCCGCCCGACCGCGATCGGTGCCCGGGTGCTGCTTGACGAGGCGATCGCGCTTTGCCCGGCGCTAGGGGAGGCTGAGGTCGAGACGACCTGGGCCGGGCTCCGGCCCGGTAGCTTCGACAGCCGCCCGTATCTCGGTCGGGCAACCGGGATGGAGAACCTCATCCTCGCGACCGGCCACCGACGCGCGGGGTTGCAGCTTGCCCCGGCGACCGCCGAACTGGTTGTGGACGTCGTCCTGAACCGCGCTCCGAGGGTGGACCTCTCGCCATTCCGCCCCGATCGGACGCCCGGCTCCGACGCCGCCGACGCCTTTCGATCGTGAGGCCACGGGCCGATGATCGCCCGATGGCTCGACGGCCGGGGACGACCTTCTCGCGAACGAAGGCGCGGAACGATCGGACCCAGGCTGGCTTCGTGGTCGTCCCTCCCGATTCGCCGTCACGGTCGAGCGTCCTCGGCGAGGATGCAGACCAGGTGGGCCAGGAGGAAGCCATCGGCGTCCTGGCGAGACGACGGCATGTCGACCTCCATGGCGAGATCTCGCTTCTCGTTCAATGGCTGGAGGACGTGTTTCCGGTGGGCTCCTCGCCCGGGGTCACGAGGACCTTGGCGGCGGCGGCCAGGCCGAGGGCGATGCTTCGGTCGCCGAGCTGGCAGACCAGGGCCCCGGATTCGGGGCGGTTCTCGCGGACCTCGCCGGCCGCGTGGAGCTCGAGCCCGCACTCGCTGAGGTATCGGAGGAACGTCGGGTCCTGGTCCATCACCCGGACGACACGGAACTGATCGCCTGGCTCGAGCCGGTCCATCGGCGTGCCCTCGGTCTCGGTCAACGAGCCGTCGGCGCGGGGGATCGGGTCGCCGTGCGGGTCGACGGCCGGGTATCCCAGGAACGCCTCGATCCGGTCGACCAGCCGCTCGGAGGCCGCGTGCTCCATGTGCTCGGCTTCCTCGTGGACCTCGTCCCAGGTCATATGCAGGGTTCGGGCGAGGAAGAGCTCCAGCAGTCGATGCCGGCGGATCACCTTCAAGGCGAGCCGGTGTCCGGCCTCGGTGAGCCGGGCACCCTCGTAGGGCGTGTAGGTCGCCAGGCTCGCCTCGGAGAGAGTCTTGAGCATGCCGGTCACGGTACCCGGCGAGACGGAGAGCGCTTGCGCGAGCTCTCCGGTACTGACCGCGCGGCCGGATTCCCTTCGCCCCGCGATCAACGCGATCGCCTTGACGTAGTTCTCGACCGTCAGACTCGCCACGTCGGGAAACCTCCGACCACGCGCCCGATGGGCCCCTATCCCGAGGGCCATTCCGGGCCCCTCATCGTACGCAAGACGGGTCCGTCGCGGAAGGGAAGGCTTTCCCTCTTTCCCTCGGCCGAGGGACCGATGGGCGCTGGCCCCAGCCTACTCGCCGATCCGGAGCCAGGCCACCTTCAGGTAGGACCCCTCCGGAACGTCGAGCGCGACCGGGTGGTCGGCCGACGCCCCGGTCATCGCCAGCAACTGTGCCGGCCGCCCCGCCATCCGAGCCGCCGCCCGGAGGATACCCAGGAAATCGGCGCTCGGTAGCAGCCCACTGCAGGAACAGGAGACCAGCAATCCCCCCGGCTCCACCCGCTTCATTGCCAAAACGTTCAGATCGAAGTATTTTCGTTTGCCTGGCGCGATCTCGTCGCGGTCGGGGATGAGCTTGGGCGGGTCGAGGACGATCACGCCATAATTCCGGTTGTTGAGGCCCATTTGACGGAGGTAGACGAAGGCGTCGGCGTGGACGGTCTCCAGGCGGACGCGGTTGGCATTGCCGTTTTCCTTCGCCAGGGCGACGGCCTTCTCGTCGAGGTCCACACAGGTGACCTCGCGGGCCTTGCCGTGGATCAGGGCGTTGAGGCCGAAGCCGCCGGTATAGCAGCAGAGGTCGAGGACCGAGCGGTCCTCGCAGAATCGGGCGAGGTCGCGGCGGTTGTCGCGCTGGTCGCAGAAGAAGCCGGTTTTGTGGGCGTCGCCGAAGTGGATGCGATAGCGGATTCCGTGCTCCTCGATGGTGACACGTGGCGGGATCTGCGGGCTGTCGATGGGGCGGCCGGAGAAGTCCTCCTGGCGGGCGACCCGCTCGTCGACGTTCACCCGATAATGGTCGGTCCCCATCTTCTCGGCGAGCAGGCTCAAAATCGGCCCGATGCGCTGGTAGATGCCGAGGCTGAAGACCTCGACCGAAAGGACGTCGGCAAAGCGGTCGACGATCAGGCCGGTGAGGCCGTCGCCCTCGGCGTGGAGGAGTCGATAGGCGTCGGTCTCGCGATCGAGGTTCAGGAGCGACTTCCGGAGCGCAACGGCCTGTTCGATCCGGCGGGTCCAGAACGCCAGACCCGGCGGTTCGGCCTCTCGCGAGAGGAACCGGAGCGCGATCTGCGACCGGCCGTTGTAGAGGGCGTAACCGAGGTGTTGACCCTCTCGATCGACCACGCGGACGAGGTCGCCATGATTGGGTGCGGCGGCTCCGACGGGTCCGTCGACCATCTTCCGATAGATCAAGGCGTGACCGCCCGGGGCGCGGATGGCGATCGTCGGCAGGGTGCCTTCGGGGTCGAGGCTACGGTCGGGGACGACCGCCGGCGCGGCGATGGGACTTCGTTTCGTCATTCCGATCCGTCCTCGAGTTCATCGTCTTCGAGGTCGTCGGCGGCGGGGCCCTCGTTGCGGAGAAGCCGACGGAGCCGGACGAGCAGCGCCGTCGCGTACCGCTGGGCGGCGAGCTGACGGGTCATCACGGCCTCGTCGGCGGCGGAGAGTGGGATCTCGGCAAGCAGACGGTTGGCCTGGCAGAGGGCGTTCCAGCCGACCTTCAGGACGGCCGATGGATCGAGTCCGCCTCCCCTGGCCTGTGTCAGGAGCTGCCGTGCTTTCTTCAATCCGGCCTGCGCCTGCTGGACCTGGCGCAGGGCGGTCCCGGGGCTCATCTCCTTCATTCGTCTCCTCGCTCTGTCCGACGGGTCGGGTTTGTCTATTTGCGGGATAAAGTATAGACTGAAGGACGTCCTGACTGGTACCTCGACCCCGCGGGAGTGCGGAACATGTCCGGAGAGTCGCAGGCCGCCAGCGCCGTCGTCGAGCCGGAAGTGACGACCGAGCAGCAAACGCGGCGCCTCCCCCCGTACAACGTGGTGATCCTCAACGACGAGGTGCACACGTTCGACTACGTGATCGAGCTCCTGATCAAGATCTTCCGCCACGCGAAGCCGAAGGCCGAGGAGCTGACACTCCGCATCCACACTTCCGGGCGTGCGATCGTGCTGACGACGCACAAGGAGCTGGCCGAGTTGAAGCGGGACCAGGTGATCGCCTACGGTCCGGACCCGAGGATGCAGGAGTCGAAGGGCCCGCTCCGGTGCTACGTCGAGCCGGCGCCGGGCTGATCGGGCCCAGGCCGGACGGTCGGCGCCCAGGTCCCGGGCGGAGGCCGATCGGAGCCGGACCGTCGCCTCCATCCGATCGTCGGAGAATGCCAGCCCGATCGGCGGTGGGTTGTGCTCATTCACGCGCCCGAAGGATCTTCTCGGTTGAGCGAGGAGGGCGAGGCTCCTGCCGAACCGGTCTGCGCGGCACGGACGGGGCCTCGCCCCCAATCAACCGGAGGTGATCCGCAGGCGAGCCACCGTCGGAGCGCTTGCCGTCCGTGCGCCCTCTTGCGGTCGGTTGGCTCTGGGGAGGAAAGCCGAATCGACCGTCGCGCCAAATGCACGCGACATCAACCACCCGCGACATCGAACCCCGCTCCCGATCGGGCCCGACCGTCCGCAATCGCCCCTGGCGGCCTCGCGGGCTGAAATCGGGCGGATGGGGAGATGGGATGAGTTGGATGGCGGAGGCTGGGGCGGTCTTCGATCGGCGTCTCACCGCGGGAGGCAGAATCGAGTGGCGTCCTCGTTCTGCGACCGGAGACCACACCGCCGAGGCCGATCTCGGTCTTTGTCTCTGTACTACTAACTTTG
>DAHZZC010000429.1 GCA_027435495.1 Planctomycetales bacterium | reverse complement strand
GGTCGAGTTCGGCGAGGTCGAGCCCCTCGGGGTTGACGATGGCTCCGTAGGCGTCGGAGACCGCGACGATTTTCCCCCCCATCTGGCCGAGGAAGCGGGCGGTGAAGCTGCCGACGTTGCCGTAACCCTGGATGGCGAAGGTTGTCCCGGCGACGGCTCGGTTCGAGCGACCGAGCATTTCCCGGGTCACGATGGCGAGCCCGAAGCCGGTGGCGGCCTCGCGTCCGGCCGAGCCGTGGAACTCGACGGGTTTGCCGGTCACGCAGGCTGGGTGAAAACCCTCATATTTGGTGTATTCGTTCATAATCCAGGCCATGACCTGGGCATCCGTGCCCATGTCGGGGGCGGGGATGTCCTTGTCGGGGCCGATGATGTCGTGAATTTTTTCGATGAACTTGCGGGTGAGACGTTCGAGTTCACCGCGGGAGAGTTTGGTGGGGTCGCAATTGACGCCGCCCTTGGCACCGCCGAAGGGAAGGTCGACGACGGCCGTTTTCCAGGTCATCAGGCTGGCGAGCGATCGGGCCTCGTCCTGATCGACGGCTGGGTGGTAGCGCAGGCCGCCCTTGTAGGGCCCTCGCGCGTTGTCGTGCTGGACTCGGTAGCCGATGAAGTTGCCGATCTTGCCCGAATCAAGTTCGATGGCGACCTCGACGCGGACCTCGCGGTCCGGGGTCATCAGCAGGGTCCGGATGTTCTCCGAGAGGTCGAGCCGCCGCGCCGCCTGGTCAAAATAGTAATTCGTTGCCTCGAAGGCTTGCATCGGAAGGCCGTTCCTCGGATGATTATAGACAAGGATGAGATGGAATCGGTCATCCTCTGCCCGACCCGCCCGATCGTAACGAACCGGGCCTGCCGCTCGCAAGGCTTGCCATCCCGCCGGTTAACGAGACTCGATAGGACCGGCGCCAGCGACAGGGATCTCCCCCTTCGTTATTCCTGGACAGAAGAAACGTGATGCAACCATGGCGGCTGGCTGAGCTGAATTACGGCCGAATCAAGGGCGAGCCAGCGATTGACGTCGCGGTTCTGCCGCTGGGTGCGACCGAACCTCACAATCTTCATCTGCCTTATGGGACGGATACGTTTCAGGTTGAAGTGATTGCCGATCGGGCGTGTGCCTGGGCGCACGAACGAGGGGCGCGGGTGGTTCTCCTGCCGGCGATTCCCTACGGGACCGAAACGAATCAGATGCGGTTCCCGATGGCAATGAATCTCAACCCGAGAACCCTCGCCCGGGTCATCGGCGACCTTGTGGATTCGCTTCAGACCCACGGTGTCGACCGCTGCCTGATTCTCAACGGCCACGGGGGAAATGACCTGAAGTGGGTTCTTCGCGAGCTGCATGGATCGACGAAAGTGCAGTTGTTTCTTTGTAACTGGTTTCGGATGATCCTGGACGTGTATCCCACGATTTTTGAAGCGAGGGACGACCACGCTGGAGAGATGGAGACCAGCATGGGGCTGGCTCATTTCGGCCACCTTGTGGAGATGGAACGTGCCGATTCGGGAGCCGTCCGTGGGAGTCGGTTTGAGGCGGTGAACCGAGGGTGGGTTGAGATCACCCGCCCCTGGCACCTGCTGACGACCAATTCGGGAGCCGGCGACCCTCGGGGGGCGTCGGCGGCCAAGGGGGAGGCGGTGACCGACCTGGTTGTTGAGCGGATCGGCGAATTCCTTCGCGATCTCGCGGCGAGCCGGGTGGATGCGACCTTCCCGTTCTGATCGACCGGCTCGAGGAGAGAGACATGACGATCGATGGGCTCGGATCGAGCCTCGTTCGACGCATGCAAGGGGTGGTCACAGTCGCGGCGATCGCCGTGACCGGGGCTGGGTGTCAGGAGAAGTCGACGGACCTGGCCCCCCCTCGCCGAAAGGCCGAGAGCCCGGTGACGACGTTCGACTACACGCTTCGGGGGGTGGTCGGGGCCGTGGTCCCGGAAGCGGGCCGGGTTGTGATCCGCCACGAGAGGATACCGGGATTCATGCCGGCGATGACGATGCCGTTCAACCTCGAAGACGAATCGATACTTGGCCTGCTTCAGCCGGGCGACGAGGTCGAGGGCGTCCTCCATGTGGAGAAGCGAGACGGAGCGGTCCGGGATTACCAGCTTCGTCAGTTGAAGCGGACGAAATCCGCCCCGCCGCCCTCCGGAAATCAACGGCCGACCTCGACATCCAGCCGCTTCGAACTCCACCCGCCTCCCCCGATCCTGAAGGTTGGCGAACTGGTACCGGACTTTGCGATGACCGATCAGGCCGGCAAGGCCCTTCGGCTCTCCGAGTTGCGTGGCAAGGTCGTCGTCCTGACTTTCATCTACACGCGATGCCCCCTCCCCGACTTCTGCCCGGCGATGGACCGGAGATTTGGCGAGCTCGCCCAGAAAGCGAGCCTCTTCCCGGAGCGGGCGAAGGCGATCCGGCTGCTCTCCGTCTCCTTTGACCCCGAACACGACACGCCGGCCATCCTTGCGAAACATGCCGAGATGCGGGGCGCACGGCCGCCTCTCTGGACCTATGCGGTGGCCTCGCACGAGGAACTGGCGAAGGTCGCCCCCCGCCTGGGACTTCTCTTCGGGGCCAACGGGCAGGAGATCCTCCACACCCTTTGCACGGCCGTCGTCGGCCCGGACGGCCGCCTCGCCCGGCTGGAAGTCGGCCGAGAGGCCAACGCCTGGGAGAGCGGCGATTTGCTCCGTACCGTCTATGGCCAGCTCCCTCGCTGAGGAAGTCAATCGGATTCGCACAAAAAAACGAAGTCGATCGCAACTCCCTTGCTGGGCGGGGCTCAGATCCCTTGCTGAGACGCGAAGCTTAGCATATGATTGTGGCGTCCGGGGCCGACGCCGACTGTCCGGGCATGACTGCGCGGGTCAAACACGGTCGAACAGATGTACCGAATCAAAGCAAGATGAATTTTGCAGATTACTGTTGACAGACAGACGCGGGAGTTTATGATTTCCATAATCACCCACCCTGGGATGCGTTGGCGCGAGATGGTGACGGAGCCAGTTCATCGGGTGACGCGGGGTTGCGTGCCGATCGAGTGATCTGCCTGACGAATCCCGACGAAAGGCCCGCCACGGTGGGGGGCGATTCCGGACCTTAGCGACGGTTTGTTTCGGTCGCAGTTGGTCGCCGGAGCCTCGCCTTCGGTCAGAGAGAGCCGTGGATACCGGTTTGCTCCGGGTCCGCAGGGTGGTCTGAATGATTCTGTTTCATGGAGAGGAGTTCAATACCGATGCCACCAGCGACGACGAAGACCGGCGCCAAGGCCGCGACGGCAACGGCGACAAAGACGGTCGCCGCCAAGCCGAAGGGCCTCCGCGGAGTTGAGCAGAGGTTCAACAAGGCCCGCCGTGCCTCGATCCTGCTGAAGCATGTCAGCGACCCGACTCGCCTCCAGGTGATCCTGATTCTGGCCGAGGGGGAACGCCATGTCGGCGCCCTTTGCGAGCAGCTCGAGCAGAGCCAGCCCGCGGTCAGCCATCACCTGGCGCTGCTGCGTCACGGCGGGATCATCGCCCCGCGCCGACAGGGGAAGAATAACTTCTACAGCCTGACCGAGACCGGGACCGAGCTGGCCCGCGTGGTCACCAACCTGATCGACTGATCCCGCTCCTCGCGTGGAGCCCCCTCCTGGTGGAAACCGGCCTTTCCTCGACCGCCGTCCCTCCCGCCCCGAGCCATCGGGGCGGCGGGCGCTGTCGCTCCAGGTAGGGAAGACCATTCAGGGCAGCAGTCTTTGGCTCACGACGGTGTT
>DAHZZC010000428.1 GCA_027435495.1 Planctomycetales bacterium | reverse complement strand
TTGGCGTCCTTGTTGATCAACCGCAGGCTGATCGGCCCGCCGGTCGTCACGCCGTGGTACGTTCCCGAGTCGACAGTTACCCGATCGGTCTCGAGCGTCTGGCGCTTGCCGCGGCCGTATCCGCCCTGCCGTCGCTCCAGTTCGCGGTCGATGATCGCGGTCTCGAGCGTCAGGCCCGACGGGAAACCTTCCACGATCGCAGTCAGGGCCGGCCCGTGCGACTCGCCGGCGGTCAGATATCGAAGCATGGCTCGGTGTCGAACTTTATTCGTAAGGGAAGGCTCGGCCGGTCAGGCGCTCATAGGCCTCGATATATTTCCGGCGGGTCCCGGCGACGACCTCATCGGGCATCGACGGGGGTGGGCTCGACTTGTCCCAGCCGGTCGTTTCGAGCCAGTCGCGGACGAACTGCTTGTCGAACGACGGCTGCGGCCCACCCGGGCGGTGCTCATCGCGGGCCCAGTACCGCGAGCTGTCCGGGGTCAGCACTTCGTCGGCCAGCAGGAGCTCGCCCGATCCCTCGTCGAAGCCCCATTCGAACTTCGTGTCCGCCAGGATCAACCCGGCCTTCGAGGCATGGTCCGCGGCCCGCTGGTAAACGTCGAGGCTTTTTGATTGTAGCGTCCCGGCGACCTCGGCGCCGACCGCATCGGCCATCACCTGGAACGAGACGTTCTCGTCGTGGCCGGTTTCGGCCTTGGTCGCCGGCGTGAAGAACGGCCCGATCGGCGACCCTTCCAGCAGCCCAGGCGGCAGCGGGATGCCACAGACCGAACCGCTCGCCCGATATTCCTTCCAGCCGCTCCCGGCGAGATAGCCCCGGACGACGCACTCGAACGGGACGATCCGGACCTTCCGCGCCAGCATTGTCCGGCCACGAAGGGCGTCGCGCTCGTCGGCCGAGAGGTCAAGGCCCATCACGTCGACGTCGTCGGTGAGGAGATGATTCGGTACGCCCAGGTGGGCGAACCAGAAGGAGCTCAACCCGGTGAGAATCCGTCCCTTGTCGGGGATGCCGCCCGGGAGAATCCAGTCGAAGGCGCTGATCCGATCGGTCGCGACCAGGAGCAGACGATCGCCCAGGTCGTAAACGTCGCGGACCTTCCCGCTTCGCTTCGGGACCACGCCCGGCCAGAGGTTGGTTTCGAGGAGCTGCATTTCGGAGAACTCGCCTTCCGGTGCGGTCATCGCCCCTGCGTCACCCGGACGGGCATCGGCAGCGACGGCGCCGACGGGTCGGGCCGATGTGTCAGCAACTCGCTGAGGCGGAACGCCGAATACGGCTGCTCGGCGGCCGGCTTGCCGTCCTTCGTCGCGTTCGCGACCCAGAACCGCGTCGAGGTCGTCTCAAACAAAACGCTGTGCAGGTTCGACTTCATCGCGACTGGACGGTCCATCAGGTGCCGGGCCGAGTCGGCATTGAACCGGCCGAGGTCCGACTGCACCCGACGCGAAAGCTCCTGGTACCGATCGCCCGCCGAGAGCACCACGGCGTCCTTGATCGCGTTCGGAAGCTTGGGGTGCGACTCGCCCATCGCGATCGTCTGAAAGACGTTCCACGAGCCTTCCATCCCGACCGCCTTGCCCGTCTCGCCGTCGGCGAGCACATAGTAGTATTCGCAGGTTCGCGGATGATCGCGGAAGACGGCGACGGCCTCGTCGAGGCTATGCGACTCTTCCAGCGCCATCCGGACCAGAATCGCCATCGGAACGCCCTCCCAGTGGCCGAGACCACGCCCGCCCATCTCGCCGATCGAGATCCGCTCGGCGTTCATCCCGGTCACCGAGCCGACGAAGCCCGCATAGGTCACGTTCACGAACGGGATCCGACCGCGGGGCTCGGCGATCGTCAGCACGGCATGGTCCTGCAAACGCCAGTCGCAGCCGTAGTCGAGGATCCGGCCGTGGTAGAGCGTCCCGTCCTTCGTCGCCGAACCGCTCAGCGCGAAGCCCGAGCAGTGGAACAACTCGGGGATGAAGTTGGCGATCGCGCCGTCCTCATAGGGAACACCGCTGCCGTCGGCAATTCCCCGAATCTCTTCCAGAAACCGGGCGGGGATGTACTTCTTCTGCGTCGCGATGATCCCGCGGATGACCTGCTTCGGGCTGAGGACCTTCATCCCGCCCAGCTCAAAGGTCATCTCCTTCGCCTTCACTTCGAACAGGTAATGGATCTGGTCGCGGATGTCGTCGCGGAGCAGGACGCCCTGCTGGTAGCCCATCTCGTAGGGGGTTCCCTTCACGTGAAGGACACGGTAGCCGTCGATCTCCTCGAGGAAGCCCTCGCCGCATCGGGCGATCGTCCGGGTCCCTGCGCGGGCGAGGCCGCCCGTCGCGAAGACCAGGATCAGGAGCGCTCCGGCGATTCGCATCGATGCGCGTTTCATGATTCGATGTCCTCCGGATTCGGGGTCGCGGACGGCGTTCGATCGATCATTCCCACTCGATGGTGCCCGGCGGCTTGCTGGTGATGTCGTAGACGACCCGGTTGACGCCCTTCACGGCGTTGGTGATCCGCGTCGAGACCCGGGCGAGCAATTCGTGAGGGAGCCGCGACCAGTCGGCCGTCATGAAATCCTCGGTCTCGACGGCCCGGATCGCAATGACGCTCTCGTAGGTCCGAGCGTCGCCCTGCACGCCAACCGCCTGCACCGGCAGCAGGACGGCGAACGCCTGCGCGACCTGGCGGTTCAGGCCCGCGTTTTGCAGTTCCTCGAGGAAGATCGCGTCGGCCTGGCGGAGGATCTCCAGCCGATCGGCCGTGACCTCGCCCAGGCATCGGACGGCCAGGCCAGGGCCGGGGAACGGGTGGCGCCAGATCAGACTATCAGGCAGGCCGAGTTCCAGGCCGAGGCGGCGGACCTCGTCCTTGAAGAGGTCGCGCAGCGGCTCGACTAGCTCGAAACCCAGTTCGGCCGGGAGTCCGCCGACGTTGTGGTGGATCTTGATCGTCGCGGTCGGGCCGTCGGGCTCGCCGCCGCTCTCGATGACGTCGGGATAGAGCGTCCCCTGCGCCAGGAATCGGGCACCGTCGATCGTTCGGGCGGCCTCTCGGAAAACGTCGATGAACGCGTGACCGATCCGTCGACGCTTCTCCTGCGGGTCGGTCACTCCGGCCAGGGCCTTCAAAAAGGTCTCCTCGGCGTCGACGACCCGAAGTTCGGCGTCGCTGTGGCGGCCGAAAGCGTCGACGACTGCGGCCCGCTCGTTCTGCCTGAGCAGTCCGGTGTCGACAAAGACGCAGACGACCCGGGGCCCAAGGGCCTTTGCCAGAAGCGCAGCGCATACGGCCGAGTCGACGCCGCCGGAAAGCCCACAGACGACCCGATCGTCCGGGCCGACGCGGTCGCGGACCTCGGCCACTGACCGCTCGATGAAGGCGCCCATCGTCCAGTCGCGGGGGTTGCCGCAGATCCGGTCGAGGAAGTTGCCGAGGATCAGCGAGCCGTACGGGGTGTGCGAGACCTCGGGATGGAACTGCAAGCCGTAGATCGGTCGCGACCGGTGCCGGACGGCGGCGATCGGGCAATGCGGGGTCTCGGCGATCGGGATGAAGTCGGAGCCAGCGTCGTGGATCTGGTCGCCGTGACTCATCCAGACGATCGTCTCGCGGGGGACGTCGTGGAAGATCGGGTCGTCCTCGCGGACGCGGAAGTCGGTCCGGCCGTACTCGCCTCGGGCCGGGTTGGCCTGAACGCGAGCGCCCAGGGCATCGGCGGCGAGCTGCAAGCCGTAGCAGATGCCGAGGATCGGCACACCGAGCGAGAAGATTTCCGGGTCGCACCGCGGGGCGCCCGGCTCGTAGACGCTCCTCGGGCCGCCGGAGAGGATGAGGGCCAGCGGGTTCAGCTCGCGAACGCGGTCGGCCGTGATGTCGTGCCGGACGATCCGGGCGAACGCGTGCCGCTCGCGGACCCGACGCGCGATGAGCTGCACGTACTGGGCGCCGAAGTCCAGGACGAGCACGGGTCGCGACGCCGGGCCGATCTCCGCCATTGAGCCGCCTTCTCGATGTCCGGGGGAATGCTTGGGGCCGATGCGTGCGGACCAGACTCCCCGGCCGCGACGCCACGACGATTTACCTTACCCCAGGAACGACCGACTGGCAATTGAAGTGGAGAGCGACGAGAGCGACCGGAACCTGGCCTCGGGCTCCATCAGATCCGCTCCTCGATCAGGACGGGCATCCGGTTCGATCGCGTCATCACCTGATAATAATGGCTGGCCGGCTCGCAGATCATGTAGACGACGGCATGCCCCCGCTCGTCGGGGACCAAAATCCCCCGGATCCCCTGGCGGATCCGGTACCAGACCCCGCGCTCCAGGCCGATCGTCGCCGGGATGTCCACCGCGATCGGCCCGAGCTCGCGCCAGTAGCCCTCCTGGACGGTCGACAGCCAGGTCCAGCCGGTCCGGGGCAGGAACCGGCTCTCGCCCCGGCCGTTCCCCCACCGCGCGAGGCCGAGCTGCCCGTCGCGCCAGATCGGCAGCCGAGGCGAGCGGTCCCGGAAATAGAACCGGACCTCCCGCTCGCCGCCCCGCTCGTGGACGCGACGCTCCAGGCCGTGCCGCCCGATCAATTCCGTGGGCAGTTCGCTCCATGCCAGGGCAATCCCGACGCACATTTCTCCTGGTAATTGGTTCTTGGTTCTTTGTTATTAGTAATGGGTACGGCCCGCTCCACTCCTTCGCGGCGTCCCGCCCTCCCGATGTTCGATCCTTGACATGGCTACCCACCAGGAACAAATAACAAAGAACCAATTACTAAAAACAAATCTTCCCTCGGATATCGCAAATATCGTACTCGTTGGCGGTGTCGCGGTAGATGGAGGCCAAAGGGAGGGTGGCGGCGCTCCGGAGGACGAACCGGCCGTGCCGGGCGTTGACCTCGCGCTTGAGCCGGGCGACGGCCTCGGCGCGGGCTCGGCGGGCCGGCGATTCGAAGAGGTCGGCCGGGGTGTCGCGGCGGGCGGCGAGGTCGTCGGCGATCAGGTGCATGTGGCTCGCCAGCGCTCGGGGAATCCAGGCACGCCGAAGGCAGGGACGCACCACGTCGAGCAGGACATCGAACCGATCGGACGGGACAGGCAGAGTCGCCTGGCCGACGCCCGACCGGCCGTCCTTGTAGATGACCTGGACCGTCAGCCGGCCCGCGGCGACCGCGTGGTATTCCAGCTCCTCGATCAGCCGCTCCAGGTTGCGGACCAGCCAGGCATAGAGCACGGTTGGCCGGTGAGTCGCCTCGCCGAAGCTCCCGCCCCGCGAGAGCGCCTTGTGCGACGGCCGACGGGACTGGATCGGCCGGACGTCCTCGCCATTGAGCTCCCACCAGAGCGCCTCGCCGGTCGCCGTCAAAAGCGAGCGGACCAGCCGACGGTCCGCCCGCGCCAGGTCGAGGCATGTGAGGATCCCCCAGGGCGAAAGCCGGGCGGCCCGACGGCCGGCAATCCCGGTGATCTCCGTCACCGGCCGCTCGGCCAGCAGTTCCTCCTCGGCCCGACGGTCCAGAATCGCGAGGGCGCCGAACGGCTTGGCCATGTCGGAGATCAGCTTGGCGAGGGTACGCGTCCGCGCGATCCCGACCGTCACCGGCACCCCAACCCGATCGAGGATCGCCCCC
>DAHZZC010000427.1 GCA_027435495.1 Planctomycetales bacterium | reverse complement strand
AGGGCCGACGCCGCCTCGGCGAGACCGACCGCGCCTTCGTCTTCCTCTGCTCGCGGCCGATCCTGGGGCCGGATGACTACCTGCCCGTCACGCTCCGGATCTTCCTGAAGAAGTACGGCGTTCTGCCAGCGCATATCACCTTTTTCCATGTCCAGCAGGTGGAGTATGCCGAGGCCGAGGGCGGCGCCAACCTTCAGGTCGTCAACCTCGGTCGGAACATCGTCGCCGTCTCCGGAACCTACGGCTACATGGAGCGACCCGACATCCGCGGCGGCCTGCTCGAACTACGTCTCAACGGTGAGCTCGACATCCCCTCCGACCGCTGGATCATCGTCGTCGGCGAGGAAGAGATCATCATCGGCGACGACGTCAGCACAATCGCCCGAGTCCGCCTGATCCTCTTTCGGTGGATCCTCAGGCTCTCCACCCCCGCCCACCGCTTCTTCGGACTCTCGTTCGACGCCGGTATCTCCAAGGAGCTGATCCCCGTCATTTTTAACCGCGATGACGTCGGCGTCACCCTCCCCGAACTCGAGATCGTCGATGCCGATTCCCAGCCCATCCTGGCCGCCGTTCCTGTTGAAAATACTTGACACCCGATTGGTTGACACGTAAACTAAATGGCGTGGTCGTCGGAGACGGGGTTTCGCGGGGGATCGACGTGATGGCAGGCGGCCGGTTGCAGCGGGAATTGAAGAAGCGCCGGCCGTTTGACTCGCTGGAGCAGGAGGCGGCGCTGAACATCACGCGAACGGCCGACCGGTTTGGCATCTGCTTCACGCGGCTTTTTCGCGAGCACGGGCTGACGCCCTCGCAGTACAACGTTTTGCGGATCCTCCGGGGGGAGGGAAAGCCGCTGCCGATCCTGGAGGTGGCCGACCGGATGCTGACGGCTGTCCCTGGGATCACGGGGTTGATCGACCGCCTGGAAGCGATGGGACTGCTCGCCCGCGAGCGCTCGACCGAGGACCGTCGCGTCGTCTTCGTGACGATCACCGGCTCTGGGCTCGAACTGCTCGCCCGGATCGATGCACCCGAGGCCGCGCTCCACAAAAGGCTCCTCGGCCACCTGACTCCGAACGAACTTCGCGAGCTAACCCGGCTGCTCGAAAAGGCCCGGCAATCGCTCGACGATTGCGGCGGATAGGCCGCCCGCCTTATTTTTTGCTCGATTGGTTGACGTTTCAACGATTGATCCCTGAAGGGATGAGGAGGTCGCGATGGTCCGGGTTCGTCGGGGGATGGAGCGTGGTCATTTCGACCATGGTTGGTTGAACACGTATCACACGTTTTCGTTTGCGGGGTATCAGGATCGGGCTCAGATGGGTTTCCGGTCGCTCCGGGTGATGAACGAGGACTGGATTGCGCCTGGGCGTGGATTTGGGGCGCATCCGCATGAGAACATGGAGATTGTGACGTATGTGCTATCGGGCGAGTTGGCCCACAAGGATAGTTTGGGAACGGGGAGCACGATCCGGCCTGGTGAATTGCAGCGGATGACGGCGGGAACGGGGATTGTGCACAGCGAGTTCAACCCCTCGATGAGAGAGCCGGTGCATCTGTACCAGATCTGGATGTATCCAGAGCGGGCGGGGCTGGAGCCGTCGTACGAGCAGAAGGCTTTTCCGGAGGAGGAGCGACGGGGGCGGTTGCGGCTGGTGGCCTCGCCGGATGGTCGCGACGGCTCGCTCTCGATCCGGCAGGATGCGCGGCTGTATCTGGCCTTGATGGAGGGTGGCGAGGAGATTTCGCACGAGCTGGGGCCGGGGCGTTACGCCTGGGTCCAGGTGCTTCGAGGCGAGGTAGCGCTGGGCGAGCTTGCGTTGTCGGCCGGGGATGGAGCGGCGATCGCCGAGGAGCCAGGGCTGAGGATTCAGGCTGGGGGACAGGCGGAGGTTCTGGTTTTTGACCTGCCGTGATGGGAGCGGCGGGGCAGGGGATTTCGACTCAAAGGAGTTGCAAATGAAGATCCAGGTTGTCTTTTACAGCATGTACGGGCACATCTACCGGATGGCCGAGGCGATCGCCGAGGGCGCGCGTGGGGTGGAGGGAGCCGAGGTGGAGATGTACCAGGTGCCCGAGCTGGTCCCCGACGAGGCGCTGGAGCAGACTGGCGGGAAGGCCGCGCGATCGGCGTTCGCGCACGTCCCGGTGATCGAGCCGGATCGGCTGGCCGAGGCCGACGCGATCCTCTTCGGAACGCCGACCCGGTTCGGCAACATGAGCGCGCAGATGCGGAACTTCCTCGATCAGACGGGCCGCCTCTGGATGGCCGGCGGGCTCGTGGGGAAGGTGGGGAGCGTTTTCGCGAGCACGGCGAGCCAGCACGGCGGCCAGGAGACGACGATCACAAGCTTCCACACGACGCTGCTGCACCACGGGATGATCATCGTCGGCGTTCCGTACGCCGAGCCGGCGCTCACGCAGATGGACGAGATCAGCGGCGGGACGCCCTACGGCGCCACGACGATTACCCGAGGCGACGGAAGCCGCCTGCCGAGCGAGATCGAGCTCAAAATCGCCCGATACCAGGGCCGTCACGTCGCCGAGATCACGCGGCGGCTCGTAGCTCATTAGTACTTGGTACTTGGTACTTGGTAGTTTGTACTTGGTAATTGGTGGGGCTGCCGCCCCGAGCACCCTCATGGGCCTCGGAGGGTATTCGCCCCGCTCGTCCGGATGGTTCTGATATCCGCGACAGCGTACCAATTACCAATTACCAATTACCAATTACCAATTACAAATTATCAATTATCAATTACCAATTACCAGTTACCAATTACCAGTTACCAATTACCAATTACCAATTACCAATTACTTTCGGTGATAATCGATCGAGGCTGCCTTGATCTCGGGGTTGCCGCCGAGGTCGGCTGAGAAGGGGGTGTCGCCGATGGTGATGTCTTTGCGGATGAGTTGATAGGTTCCGTGTTCGCGGGCGGCCTCGATGCAGATCGTGTAATTTCCGGGTGCGAGCGGCTGGCCGTGGTCGTCCTTGCCGTCCCAGGTGAGGGTGTACTTTCCTGGCGGCCGGGTGGCACGCGAGAGGGTGTCGATCAGGTTGGTATCGTCGGCGAGTTTGCGGGTCTGGTCGTCGCGATACCACCGCTTCAAATCGGGGTGCCATCGCGGTCCAGGGTCTCGGGTTTGCAACCAGAGGGCCAGCGTCCGCGCGGCGAGCCCGTCCTTATCCTCGACCCAGACCGCGACGTACGGGCGCTGGTATCGTCGCCGGGTGTTGCCTTCGGGTCCCCGGATCTCAAGGTTGACCCGAAGCTCATGGGTCTGGCCCCAGGCGTCGGCATCGGCGACTGCCGGACTCGTCCGGGGTGGTGCGGGGGCGGCCGTCGCGGTCATCGGCCGCTCATATTTGGACCATCCCGGGGTTTTGTGAATCTGGCCGTCGGCCGCGACGATCAGGGCCTCAGCGCCGGGGATGGAGGCGACGAATCGCAGGCCGTCCTCGATGGGGAGGACGTTCAGCGTGGTGGCGATCGCGTTGGCATCGGCGGCCTGCTGGGCGATCACAGTGGCGCCGAGCACACCGGCGGCGGGCTGGCCGGTTCGCGGGTCGAAGATGTGCGAATACCATGTTCCGGCGATCCGGAACCCGCGTTGAGAGTTTCCGCTGGTGGCGACGGACCGATCCCGCACCTCGACGACGGCGATCGGCGCGGCGGATTCCGAGTCGCCGACCGGCGGGGCGACGCCGATCGTCCGGGCGACCTCGCCGATCACGCGGATGTCGCCGCCGATGTTGAGCAGGACGCCGCGGATTGCGGGATTGCCGGCGCGGGCGGCCTCGGCGGCTCGGCCGAGGATGAAGCCCTTGGCGATCGAGTTGAGGCTGAGCGGGGCGTCGGAGAGGTGCTCGGCCGTCTTGCGGTCCGGGTCGAGCCGCCAGGCGGGGTGGGCCATTTGGGCCTGGGTCCGGGCCCGTTCGTCGTCGGTTGGCCGGCGATCGAGCCGGGCGCATCGCGACCAGAGTTCGGTGAGCGCCTGGACGCGGGGATCGAAGGCGCCGCCGCTGGCCTCGCGCCATTGGTCGCTGGCGCGGAGGAGTTCGTACAGTTCGGGCGCGATGGACTCGGGCTGGCCGATGGTGGCCTGCCAGCGTCGGAAATCGCTCGCCGGATCGTAGCTGCTGAGGATCGCGGCGAGGCGGTCGATCTCGGCGAGAGCCCGCGTCTCGGCGGCCTGAGCGGCGTCGTCGGTCGCTGCTCGGACGCGAAGCTCCATCGAGGTCCCCAGGACGTTTTCGTGCCGGAATTCGAAGTCGCGGGCCGATGGTCCGGCTGCGGCGGCGAGTGTGCCGAGCATGGGCAGAACCAGGCCCGCGAGGCGAGCCAAGGGTCGGAGGATGCGGATCGTCATCGGTCGAGGGGCTCCGTGGGGATCGATCGTCCTGGTGTCGGTCAGTCGTCGCGATCCTGGCCAGGCCCGCGTCCGCCTTCTCGTCCGGGGTCGCGACGCTCGCCTTCGCTGCTGGGACCCCGGCCTCGTCCGGCCTGCTCGCGTGCCAGCCGGGTCAGCTCGTCGCGGTCGACGAAGCCGTCCTTGTTGGTGTCGGCTCGTTCCATCAGGCCGCGCATCCGCTCGGGGAGTTCGTCGCGGCTCAGCTTGCTGTCGCCGTTTTTGTCGAACGTCATCATCCGGGTGACCAACTCGCCGGGGTCGGGGCCGCCCGGTCTGCCGAACCCACGAGGGGCGCCCAGCATCTCCTCGCGCGAGAGCTTGCCGTCCTTGTTCCGGTCGAGAGTTCGCAGGGCTCTGACGGCGTTGTCGATCTCGTTTGCCGAGATTTCTCCGTCGCCGTTGGTGTCGAGTGCGGCCATCACGGGAGGCGGCGGGAAGCCGCGGCCCGGCATTCCTCCAGGGCCGCCCGGGCGCTGGGCCCGGACGGTCCCGGCGAGGATGGCCGCGCCGATCGTCAGACTGACCAGAGCGATCGTTCGCTTCATCGCTCGGATTACCTCTTCTTGAGGGTGATCCCGACGCCGGCTCCGTCCATCAGGACGAACGAGGTGTCGAGGTTGGGGTTGGTGGTGATGGCCTCAATGTATCGGGGGTTTGGGGCGGGGCGTCGCATGTTGTGGGCGACGATCAGGCCGCCGGGGCGGACGTAAGGGAGCAGTTCTTTGAGATAGGCGTCGTAGCCGGGTTTCTCGGCGTCGATGAAGAGGAGGTCGATGGGATCGTGGTTGCGGACGGCGGTCTGGTGGGCGTCGCCCTCGGTGATGACGATGAGGTCCTCGACGCCGCCCTGGTGGAAGTTTTCGCGGGCGACGGCGATTCGGCCGGGGTCGATGTCGTGGGTATAGAGCTTGCCGCCGGTCTTGCGGAGGGCGAGTGAGAACCAGAGGCCCGACTCGCCGGTGGACGTGCCGAGTTCGACGATCCGACGGGCGCCGATCGACTCGGCAAGCTGGCGGAGGAGGCGGCCGTCGGCGGTGGAGACGTTCGCGTATCGCTCGCCCTGTCGGGCCTTTTCGATCGCGGCGAGGATGCGCTTTTCGCCGTCGTCCTTCGGCAGAGGGGGCTTGCTGAGTTCGCTGGTGGCCTCGGGCATGCCGGCGCCGGGGCTGCCGCGACCGGGTCCTCGGGGAAGCTCGCCGGCGGTGAGCTTGCCGTCGTGGTTGGCGTCGCGCTCGCGAAGCCTGGCCGAGGCGGCGTCGATCTCGGCTGCCGAGAGGGCGCCGTCGTGGTCGGTGTCGAATGTCTGAAGGAGCGGGTTCGGCGGACCACCGCGTCCCGGTCCGCCCGGCGGCTGTGCCACCACGACCATCGACGCAACCGCCAGAGCGGCGCCCGAGACCACGCTCATCACGAACAGAGATCGCTTCATGGTTCGTCCTCCCTTATCACTGGAAACGGAGTCACGCGGGCGCGGAGACACGAAGGACCGATGACCGGAGTCGTTTTGTCGGAGGAAAGGCGTGTGGTGTCGCGCCGATCGCCGGCGGGAGCCGGCTTCCACGCCCTTTCGGGGTCGATCGTCAGCCGACGATCACCTGCGCGCATCTCCACCAGAAATAGCCGTCGAACATCAGGAGGAAGACGCCCTGCACGATCACCGCCAGGCCGAACCCTCGCGCCGTTGGACCCTTTCGGGTGGCGATCCCTGCGCCGGCGGCGATGTAGATCACATCGAGACCGGCGTTAAATCGGAAGATCGGCAGGAGTTGCGAGGGAGTCTGCGAATCGGCGAGAAGCGCGTAGACGGCGATCAGACCGTCGATCAGCCCCCATAGGCCGCTCATGAACCAGAAGGCGCGCATCGTCTCGCCCGGTCGAGCGTAGAGCCCGGCTGTCGCGGTCCCGAGCGAGAGCAGCGACCAGAGGAACAATCCGGCGATCAGCGCGCGCCGGATTTCGTCGGCGGAATCCACGAATCGGCACCTCCACCGGCGGATTACGGGTGGGAGGGCGTGGCGGTTGCTGGCGACTCGGGCGCGGCGAGCGGGCCGCGCTGGCTCGCGTCTTTCGGGTCGTCGGGCCGCGGGTGGTCGCGCCAGAGCCATCGGAGCATCTCGGGCATGATCGCACCGCCCTGCTTGTTCGAGTGCATCCCGATCCCCCAGACATAATTCACGTCGTAACCTTTTTCCGTCAGCGCGGCGAGCATCTTGCGGTTCTGCGCGTGCCAGTCCCACTTCGGATCGTAGGCCCCGCCGCGGCGGGTGCCTCGATTGTCATTGGCTCCGTCCTGAAGGAAGATCCGGATCGGCTTGTGCTCGGCCTGGCGGACCAGGTCTGGGTAGACATGGCCGCCCATGATATTCGTGAAGCTCCCGATCGTGCTGATCACCTTGCGGAACTGGTCGGGCCGGTGCCAGGCGACCGTGAACGCACAGATGGCCCCCGAACTCGCCCCGGCGATCGCCCGGCATTCGGGGTCATCCGAGATCCGGTAATCCTTCTTCAGCGCGGGGAGCAGTTCATTCACGATCAGACGGGAATAGCGGTCGTCGAGCGCGTT
Source organism: Planctomycetales bacterium (assembly GCA_027435495.1). Taxonomy (GTDB): domain Bacteria; phylum Planctomycetota; class Planctomycetia; order Isosphaerales; family Isosphaeraceae; genus JAKAUH01. The sequence goes on along the minus strand of DAHZZC010000427.1, from coordinate 1,106 downwards.
GTACTCGACCCGTCGGTTGGTCGTCCGATCGCCCCAGTCGGAATCTGACGCCTCCTTCTGCTGCTCGGTGTGTCCGGGGTTGATGAAGACACCGATGGTCACCGGCATCTCGCGGCGGTAGATCAGGTTGTCGAAGACGGTCGGGATCCGGTAGTCCCCCTTTGGACCGAGGAAGGCGTGGCCGTCCTGGAAGACCATCAGGCAGGCCGGCTTCGTCGGATCGTATTGTGCGGGGATGTAGACCCAGTAATTCCGCGTGGTCCCCGGGTAGACCTCGCTTTTGAGGACGCTCGGCCCGACGACCTTCCCCTTCGGCACCTCGGGATGTGGCTCCGAATCGGGCCCGAGGCGGTAGAGGTTATCCGGCGGCGCGGCCATCGCGGCCGAGAGTGCCATCGAGAAGACGATCGAACAGGCGGCGAGCAGCCTCATGGCGCGACTCCGAGGGAGGGCGATCGGTCCCCGACGGCCGCCACGACCCTGGCCCGTCGAGTTCGGACCGAGGATAACCGGCCGACGATCGTCGGACAACGACCCAGACCTGGCCTCGATCCGGTCACGGGCGTTAGGATGGTCGGATCGAGGTTTTGCTCCGCGTTTTCCCACGGTGAAACGATGACTTCAGACAATCCGATCGACCTGAACGACCGTCTCGCCGGGACGCTGCTCGGCACAGCACTCGGCGACGCCCTGGGCCTGCCCGCCGAGGGGATGTCGGCGCGGGCGGTCGCGCGCCGGTTCGGCCGGCTCGATCGCTTTCGGTTACTCGGCTCGACCGGTTTTGTCTCCGACGACACCGAGCAATCCGCCCTGGTCGCGCAGGCGATCGCCCGGCATCCCGACGACCTCGACCTCTGCGTCCGTGCCTTTCGGCGCTCTCTGCTCGGCTGGTTCGGGCGGCTCCCGTGGGGCGTCGGGCGGGCGACGATCCTCTCGTGCGCCCGGATCGCGGTCGGGATTCGGCCGAGCGGGGTCCGATCCGCCGGTAACGGCGCCGCGATGCGGGCGGCGATCGTGGGGACATTCTTCCGCGACGAGGCCGAAAAGCGCCTCGCCCTCGGCAGGGCCCTCGCCGAGGTCACCCATCGCGATATCCGCGCGGTCGA
>DAHZZC010000426.1 GCA_027435495.1 Planctomycetales bacterium | reverse complement strand
GATGTGTTTCCACCTCCATTATTCCAGAAACATGCGGGGTTTTCGAGCTATTTCCGGGAAATCGGGCCGGCCGGACTATAAATCACGCTTGGTTCAGGACTAGGTGGTTTTCCTCATGATATGCTCTGCGGTCTTGCTCGGACTAGCCCTCGTCGCCGCCGAAGACGAGCCACTGGCTCGGGGCCAAATACATGTCCTCTTGCAACAACTACGGGCCCCGCTCCACGATTACGAATGCCTCTACGAGGGCCAGGACAAGCGACTGAAGGAACCCGACCTGACCGGCCTGCCAGACCCGATCCGCAAGGCCACCGAGCGCAACCCGGCCTGGCACGCGGGGGCCGTCATCACTTATCAAGGGAGCTATGCTTACAGGAGCGATAAATCGCTACACATAGACGTCAGCATTCGGAAACCGGACCCGAGCGAGCCGCTCCGCCGCGAGATCCTGTGCCTGTTCCGCGACAGGGCGGCGAAGCGCATCATCGTCCCCGACCAGGGTGGCGTGACCGGCCCCGACCTGATCCGGCGGGATGGGACAGTCTTCGTGAAGAAGACGTACAGCCTGCTTCGGGTCGACATGCTGCCTTACCTGATGGAGAAGCTCTCGATCGGCGAGATCGACTGCGTGTCCCCCGGCTGGGAGGACGTCGACGGGCATCGCTGTCTCGTGATCGACTTTCCAGGGATGGACGACAAGAAGGAGAAACGGGTGTGGGGTGAGCGGTTCTGGGCGGACGTGTCCCGAGGCGGCTGTGTGCTGAAATACGAATGGGAAGAGAACGGATTGGTCACCGCGCGACTGACCGGCGTGGAGTTGAGCCAGGAGCCGGCGAGCGACGGCGCGACCATCTGGCTGCCCATCGCCGGAAAACTGGTCGGCTACCGAGTCGGGTTCCGGACGTTTTCGGAGGCACAATCTGAACAGACATACTACATCCTACGCGGCACGCTGAAGATCAATACGAACCTCCCCGACAGCCGATTCGACATGGACTATGGAGTGGACGCACAGATGCGGGCCGATGCGACAGCCGTGAACCGGGGGAGAGAGCCGAAACGCGCCCGCCTGCCCAATGACTCCGTGACGAGCCTGAAAAGGGTCCTCAGGGACACGGAAGACCCATCGAAGCGGCTGGTCGCCGCGCCGGCTTCCTCCGAGAGCTGGCTTCGACGCAACCTCGGAGCGACGATCTTTCTGGTGGGGGGTGGTACAGCGCTGCTGGTCAGCCTGATCCTCGTGAGGCGGTCGAGGTGAGAGTCGCTCTGATCCGGCTCTTGATCCTGACGCTGTCGCTCGCCGCATCCGCTTTCGCGCGATCCGCCGAGGCAGGATCGCCGCGGCCATCGTGCGGCCTCGCGGCCCTCTCCGAATTGTGCCGCCGGGAGGGCCTGGACGTCGGGATCGATCGTCTCGCCGAGGAACTGGGCCCGATGCCCGAGCACGGCTACAGCATGGCCCAGCTCGCCCGCGCGGCCGGCGAGGTCGGATTGAGGCTCCAGGGCGTCCGAGTCGGGCCGGACGACCGCTTGCCTGACAGGCCCTTCCTGGCCCACACGACCCGCGATGGCGAGGGACATTTCTTCGTCGTCGTCCCCCTCCAGCAGCCCCCCACAAGGGTGCTCGTGATCGACCCGGCCGGGGGCTACGGAATCGTTCGCTTCGACCGGCTCGCGCGATCGCCCGGCTGGACAGGGATCGTCCTCATTCGCGAAGCGGAACTTCCCGCCCTGGCGCCGGCCGCGATCCTCGGCCTCTCGGTCCTCATCCTCGCGTGCCGCTTTCTTGCCGGCAAGGCGACTCGGAGGAGACGGACCCCGACCGCCGTCCTCGTTCCGACCTCGAATCTCAACGGGCCAGCGGCCTCGTCGGGCCTCGAATGAGACGAAGCGGCGAGGGCCCGACCTCAACCCCCTCGGCCGAGGTACTCGCCGGTCCGGGTGTCGACCCGGATGACCGTCTCGGGATCGAGATGCTCGGGGACCTGCACGACTACGCCCGTCGAGAGCGTCGCGGGCTTGGTCCGGCCGGTCGCCGAGTTCCCCCGGACTCCGGGCGCCGTGTCGACGATCGGCAGCTCGACCGTGTCCGGCAGCTCGATCGCGATCACCTCGTCGTCGACCAGCAGCGCATCGACGCCTTCCCTGTTCTCGGTCATGTACGGGATCTGGTCCTTGAGTTCCTCGGCCGACATCGCGAACTGGTTGAAGTTCTCCGCGTCCATGAAGTGCAGTTCGTCGGCGTCCCGGTAGAGGTACTGGATCGGCCGGCGTTCGAAGCTCGACTCGCTCAGGGCGTCGGTCCCTCGGTAGCTCTTCTCGACCCGGTTCTTTGTCTTGAGGTTGCGGGCCTTGATCTTGTAGAGCGTGGCCGCGCCCCGGGCCGAGGGGGTCTGGACCTGAATGTGCTCGATCATGTGCGGGGCGCCGTCGATGTCGACCACCATCCGGCGCTTGAAGTCCTTCGCGGGAACCACGTCCTCGATCCTCCCTCGATGGGCCTGGATCGATCGATCCGGCCCGGTCTCGTCGGCCCAGTTCACGGCCTCTGATCTTACCGGCGGCGCGGCCCAGCGGTCAAAACCCGACCCAACGCCGAGGGCTGTCGAGAAAATCGCCCGGAACAAACGTGTCCTGATGCGGCCCCTTGTGTTATCCTGACCGCGTCCGAAAAGCGGCAATCGACCCATCCCACTCGCTCGTCTCGCGGTCCCGCAACATGGCCGAGATTTCGTTCCAATGCCCGGAGTGCGGGCACTCGTATCGGTTCGGATCCGACCTCGCCGGGAAGCGCGGCCGGTGCAAGTCGTGCCAGGCCGTCTTCCGCATCCCGGTGGCAAGCCCGACACCCACGCCCACCTCCGCACCGACGGCAACGCCGACCTCGGCACCCCGGCTCGACGAGCCCGGCAAGGTCGACGTGAATTGCCCCCGCTGCGGGCACTCCTACCGGCTCGACGCGAAACTCGCGGGCAAGCCGGCGCGCTGCACGAGCTGCCGGGAGCCGTTCACGATCCCAGCCGGATCGGCGCCCAGACCGTCCCGGCCGATGATGACCTTCAACGAGCCGCTGACGAACCTCTCGCCGCCGCGTCCCGCAACCGCCGCCCCCGCGGCCCGGTCGTCGGGCGGCGATTCGGGATACTGGGAACTGGACTCCTCCGAGTCGATCCCGACGACGACCGCCCGACCGGCCGCGGCCCGGTCTCGGCCCGTCCCGATCGTCACGGCCACCCCGCTCGACGACGACGACCAGATCGTCACGGCGGCGCCGGTCCAGTCGAACGGGATCGTCTGGGCGTCGATCGGCGGCGGCGGTGTGGTCGCCTTGGTTCTGATCCTGATCCTCTTCAAGGCCCTCTCGGGCAAGCCGACGCCAGCACCAGAGCCCAACCCGTCCCCCGATCCGCCCGTCGTCGCCACACCCGGACCAGGCCCGGCGAAGCCCGAGACGGCCGTCGATCGCCATCGCGAGGCCCTCGACACCCTCGTCCGGGCGTACAACCGAATCGCCGACGGTTACGCCCACATCCACGACGCTCGATCGATTGCCGACGGCCAGACGACGATCCAGGCCGCCGTCGAGGAGTTGCGGACCGCCTCGCAACTCGGCCAGGAACTGCCGACTCTCCCCCCCGTCGATCGCCGCAAGCTGATCCAGCAGCAAGCCCCCCGGCTCATTCAGGCCGTCGACCGCGTGATCGGCGAACTCCGCCGGCTCCAGGTCACCTCCGGCCTCCGGTCCGATTTCGACGGATTGATCGCCTCCTATTCGCAGACACTCGACGATATTCGAAGCGAACTGGAGGCCTCGCGGTCCGAGACCGGAACCGCAGGATAGCGCGTTTGTCGTGGGAGCGTCTTGACAATCCGGCGTCGGACGTTAAGCTGAGATTTTCGCCCCTGGGCTCGGTCTGCTCCCGCGCGCCGATCGACCCGGGGAGGTTGGCCCGCCCTCGTTGGGACGCCAGGCGAGCCGATGCCGGGGCGGGAGGGTCGTCGCCGGCCGTGAGGACCGCGGCCCATCGCCCGGCCCCGAAGTCGCGAGATCAGGTCAAGGGAACGGAACGACGGATTTATGCCCACGATCAACCAGCTCGTCCGCCAGCCACGCCGGCCGGTCCAGTACAAGACCAAGTCGCCAGTCCTCGAGGCCTGCCCCTTCAAGCGGGGCGTCTGCCTCCAGGTCAAGACGATGACGCCCAAGAAGCCGAACTCGGCCCTGCGGAAGGTGGCTCGAGTCCGGCTCTCCAACGGCAAGGAAATCACCGCCTACATCGGCGGCGAGGGCCACAACCTCCAGGAACACTCGATCGTCCTGGTCCGGGGCGGCCGTGTCCGCGACCTGCCGGGCGTCCGCTACCACATCGTCCGCGGCGTCCTCGACTGCCAGGGCGTCGGCGACCGCAAACAGGCCCGCTCCAAGTACGGCGCTCCCCGCAAGAAAGCCGGCGCCCCAGCCGCTGGCGGCAAGAAAAAGTGAGCCCAACCCGGGCAAATCCCCAGACAGGACCCACGGCCCATCGAAAGGATCGCGCGGCCCACCGCCGCGATGAGAGGGAAATAACGGCATGGCCCGCAAGTTCACCGCCAGCAAGACCCACCTCCGGCCGGACCCCCGGTTCGGCTCGAAACTGGCCGGCAAGTTCATCAACTGCATCATGCATAACGGCAAGAAGAGCATCGCTCAGCGAGTCTTCTACGACGCCATGGAACTGATCCAGAAGCGGCTGCCGAACGAGAACCCGATCGACGTCTTCACCCGCGCGGTGGAAAACGTCAAGCCGATGATCGAGGTCCGCTCGAAGCGCGTCGGCGGTGCCACCTACCAGGTGCCCATGCAGGTCAACAAGACCCGCCAGCAGACGCTCTCGATCCGATGGATCCTGATGGCCGCCCGCGAGAAGAAGGGCCGCCCGATGGCCATCAAGCTCGCCGACGAGCTGGTCGCCGCGTACAACCGCGAGGGCGCCGCCATCACCCGTCGCGAAAACGTCCACCGAATGGCCGACGCCAACAAGGCCTTCGCCCACTTCGCCTGGTAAATTGGAGTGCGCGTGTGTGGGTCGGGTTCCGGGGCTCCTTCCTACGGTGAAACACCGTGGAGACGGAGCCATCTTCAGCAGACGATAGGCCGATTCGTGCTCTCGGCCTCTTCCGTGGGGCCGTCGTGCCACTTCCAGAACGCTGACCTCTGGGTTTCCGGACCCGATTCACGCGCCCGAGCCCACGATGGCCCAGGATCCGCTGAACGTCCTGTGGATCGAGCCCACCTTCCCCGGTCGGCTGGGATCCGTCGCGGACTGGCTGACCCGGCGCCGGGGGTATCGGTCGCGGT
>DAHZZC010000425.1 GCA_027435495.1 Planctomycetales bacterium | reverse complement strand
GAAGATCGCGTTTTGATGGATCGCGTTCCCCGATCCCGAGACCACGTCGACACCGGTCCCGGTGTTGAAGGCGATCGTGTTGGCGGCTCCGGCCGTGGTCCCGCCGATCGAGTTACCGGTTCCGTTGATCGTGATACCGGTTCCGTTGCCCGGCCCGGCGGCGGTTCCGGTGAGGTCGGTCCCGATCCGGTCGTTGACAATCGCGTTGCCGTTGGACTGGATCACAATCCCCGACCCGCCAAAGTCGGCAATGGTCAGCCCCTGGATCGTGCTTCCGCCCGCACCAGCGCCCAGGGTCAGGCCATCAAACGCCTGACCGCCGCCGCTGAGCTCGATGCCCGGCTCGGTGGTCCCGTCGATCGTCACGGGCACGCCGATCGCCGGCAAGGCGGTCGCCGGCGCGATCACAAACGGCCCAGTGCCCGAAATGTTGAAATCGATGACCGTGGCCTGGCCAGACGCATTCGCACCCAGAATCGCCTGCCGGAGCGTCCCGAGCCCCGTGTCGCCCGTGCTGCTGACGACAATCGTATTCGAGAGGAGCATCCGCTCCTCGAACCGCTCAAACGCGGGTCTCGCCAACCGGCGTCCCTGGCGTCCACGACCCGACCGCCCCGACTCGACGAAGAACTTCATCCCCGTCTCCTCACGCACGATCAACACAGGCAATGACACCGCGAAAACCCCGGCGATGCCTCGCCCAGGTCTTCCATGCGGACGCCATCGGAATCGCGGGCACGTCCCGCACCGGGCTCTCCCAGCCACCCCCGTTCCTCAACGCACCAGCATCAATCGCTCTTTGACGACTCGAACCTCGGCCCGCGCTCGAGAAAGGAAGATGATTTCTTCTTACCACAACAGCAAGCATGACGACAAGCATCTTTTACAGGAAAATTTCACGTTAAGACACACCGTATCTCCTCTGGTCTACGGTTTCAATGTCTTCGACTATATCTTACCGAAATTGCCCAGTCAAAACCCAAAGAATCGATTCATTGGATAGATATTTGTTCATTCAACATTGTACAAGGGGAGGTCAAAAAGTCCCGTGAGGTCTCGTGGAGTCCAGGGGTGGGGGGAGTTGGCATGGGAGTGGAGAAGCCGCTCGCGGGCCGGTTGGTGGCGTGTTAAAGTAAATGGCGCGTTCGGCGATGCGAGTGGGCGCGAGGCCGAGTGCGTTCGCTCGGAGTCGTCTGGTGGTCGCGTGGGGAGGTCGTCGGGATGGCCAAGCGGCCGGTCCACTGGTCCGAGGGGATGTTCCTGAAGCCCCATCATTTCCAGGCTTCGGACCGTTATCATCGCGATCGGATTCGGGAGTCGGAGGACTGGCTGCATCCGCACGACTGGGGATTGCGGTCCGTCCGGTTCGATGAGGATGCGATCGCGAACCATACACTCCGGCTGATCACCTGCCAGGCGCGGTTCAAGGATGGAACGACGCTGAGCGTCCCGGAGGAGGCGACGGTCGCTCCGCTGGAGTTCCGGGCGGCCCTGGCGCAGCGGCCCGAGGTGACGGCCTACCTGGCGATCCCGACCTGGCAGGAGGGCCGTCCGAACGCCGAGCGGTCGCGATCGGATCAAAGTGCTCGCTTCGTCGTCGGGCGGCTGGAGCGTCCCGACGAGAACACCGGGGCCGACGAGGCCGAGCTTGAGTTCCGCCACATCCAGGCTCGGCTCGTGCTGGAGGAACCCGAGGCGGCCGGCTTCGAGGTCTTGCCGGTGGCGCGGATCAGCCGGTCGGCCGCCGCTGGATCTCCGCCAAGGATCGACCGTGCGTATGTCCCACCGGCGCTTGGCCTCGACGCCTGGCCGCCGCTGCACGACGAGGTCCAGGGGCTCTTCCGGCAGATTGAGGCGTGGATCAACCAGGAAGCCGACGACCTTGTCGGCCGCAAGATCGCCTTCGATAGCCAGGTCCTCGGCGACGCGGAGCGGATCCTCCGGCTCTCGGTCTTCAACGCCGCCTGGTCGACCTTGCAGGCGATCCTCTTCACGCCGGGTCTTCACCCGATGCTGATGTACCAGGAATTGTGCCGGCTCCACGGCCAGCTCGCGATCTTCGGCGAGACCCGACGGCCGTCGCGAGTCCCTGGGTATGACCACGACAACATCGGGCCGATCTATGCCGAGGTCATGGCTCAGGTCCGTCGGCTGATCAGGGGAGGCGTCACGCGGCCGTTCGAGAAGCGATACTTCCGGCTCGAGGGGCGGCGGCTGGTGGTCGACTTTGACCCCGACTGGACGCTCGAAACCACCGGGCTCTACATCGGGATCGAGACCAGTGAGCTGAGCGACGTCGAATGCGACCGGTTGATGCGGGAGGCATGGTCGTGGAAGCTCGGTAGTGCCGAGGAGGTCGAGGCGATCTTCCGACAGGCCCTTGAGGGCCTGGGGATGGAGCCGCTCAACCGTATCCCGCCGACCTTGCCCACGGGCTTCGTCTACTTTGGCATCGTCCGGCATCCGACCTACTGGAAGGAGGTGGTCCGAACCCAGACGCTGGGACTTCGGTTCCGAACCACCGGCGCCACCGCGGTCGGCGACCAGATGATCAAGCTGACCGATCCCACGACCGGGCGGACCTACAGCCTCCAGTTCGCCGTCTTCGTCGTGAAGGGGCGCTGACCGAGAGCGTGGACCGGGCCGAAGGGGGAGCGCTCGATGACCGACGTCTTCGCCGAGATCGTGCTGCCCGTCTTCCAAAACGTGATCGACCTGCATACCCGGCTGGCCAGCGGCGAGCCCCGGTCGCTCGTCGAGGTCAAGCGGATGACCAGCGGCTGGGTTGAGGAGGGCCGCCGGCGGGCCCTGGGGAGCTCCGAGCTGAAACGCTCCTACGATCTGGCGATGTTCGGTCTGGTCGCCTGGATCGACGAGATCCTGACCGAGTCGGAGTGGGGCCGGGACGTCGGCTCTCCCGAGGAAATCCTCGAGTGGGACCTGTTCGCCAGCCGGGACCGCGCCAGCCTCTTCTATGACCACGCCGAGGCGGCCGACCAACAGGGCGATGCCGACGCCCTGGAAGTCTACCTTCTGGCTGTCACGCAGGGGTTCCGGGGTGAGCTGGTCTACGACGACGCGAAGCTTCACAACTGGGTCCATCGGGTCTACGGCCGAGTCAGCGAGGCGGGATCGCTCCCCGCGCATCCGTTCGCCAGGGAGAGCGCCGCGACCGCCCACTTCCGGGCACAGCGGGGGCCGTCCCTGTTGCTGATGGTCAGCGTTCTTGTCTCGATCACGGCGATCGTCACCCTGGCGGCTTACCTCCTGGGAGTCCACCTCGCGTATGACGCCCGAGCGCGGGGGCCCGCGGGCGACTCAGCCGGTCACCCTCCAGCCGCGACGCGGACGGTCCGAATCGAAACGGGCTGAGACAGGCGAAGGAGGCGGAATCGTGGGATTGATCGGGCAGACCGTCCAGGGGGCCCTGGGCGGACAGGTGATGATGGGTGTCGGCGCCGTCCTCGCGGCGACCGCGGCGGCGGTCGCCTGGTTCTGGGCGAAGCATCCGGTCCGCTGGATACTGGCCATCGCGACCGTGGTCCTGGTCGTCGTGGTGGCCCGAGGGCAGGCGGATCTGCCGAGGTACGACGACCTCGACCCGTTCTTGCCGTCCGTCTTCAAGCCGCCGCTCTTCTCGTGGTGGGTGCTCGCCCTCTCACTCTCGGCCCTCTATCTCTCGGCCCATCTGGCCGGCACCTGGATTCGCGCCCGCACCGGCGAGAGTCGCGAGGCCACGGGCGAGGCCGGGTTCCCCGACCTGGACGCCGCCTGGGACGAGATCCAGATCCGCCTGAGCCACGCGCACTACGACGCGACCCGGCAGAGCCTCTTCCTCATTCTGGCACCCGAGGATTCGCTGGCCGCCTCCCTGATGGAGGCCGCCGGACTGCAATTCTTCGCCCGCGCTCCGGCCGACCCCTCAGCGCCGATCCATGCCTTTGCGACCGCCGACGGGCTGTTTCTGAGCTGCGCCGGTGCCACCTCGTGGGGACGGGGCGGCGAGGAAGGAGCGGCGAGACTCGCCACACTCTGCCGGATGATCCGCGACCTCAACCCCGACAAGCCAGTCCTCCGCGGCATCGCGGTGCTTTATCCGATGGAACGGGCCGCCTCCACCGAGGTCCTCCAGGGCCTCTCGACACTCCGCAACGACCTCCAGGCGATCCGGGCCGAGCTCCACATGCAGGTCCCCACGTTCGCCATCTTCTGTCTGCGCGAGGCGTACGGCGGCTTCGAGGAATTCGCGTCACGGGTCCCGCCCGGCGTCCGCGCCCGTCGCTGCGGGTTCTCGGTCCCGGTGATCCATCGATTCGACCTGGCGGCGGCGACCCGAGGGCTGGGCTGGCTCGTCCAGTGGTTCTCCACCTGGTCCCTGAATTTGATGACTGACGAGCCGCGCAATTCCGAGGGCAACCGCCGCCTGATCGCCATGTGTGCCCGGCTCCGCCGCGAGGTTCCGGCGCTGAGCCAGCTCCTGAACGCCTCGTTCTCCACGCACGCCCAGGCCGAGCCGATCCTGTTACGTGGCTGCTACTTTGTGGCCTGCGGACCTGGGCCCGAGGACCGTGCGTTCGCCCCGGGTCTGGTCAACGGCAAGGCGAGCAAGCTGATCGCCGACGCTGTCCACGCCAGATGGTCGCGCGGAGCCGACGCCATCGACCGCCGACACCGCCTGGTCGCGATCGCCCTCGCCCTGGCCACAGCGGCGATCGCACTGCCGATCTGGATCTCCGGCATCATCGACCGGTTGCGAGGGCCGGACGTCGTTATTCGGTATCCGGCCGCTGGCTGGATCGCTGGGGCCGTCCTATCCGCGCTGGTTCTCGCCTGGATCGCCGGGTTCACGTACCTCTGGCACCGAGACCGGCTCGATCGTCGGGTATACTTGGGGGAGTCGGGCCGGACGCAGCCGGCCCCAAGCGGATCGACCTCCTCGACGACACATCCCGAAAGGCCCGCACGATGAACTCGCGCGGACGAGCCATGATCACCGCCCGACCCCGTCGCCCGGTCATTCAGGCCGCAGCCCTTGCGATCCTCCTGTGCTTCGTCGCCACGCCTGCCCGGGCGCAGGACAGTCTGCCGACCGGCCAGGCTGCCCCGACGTATGCCTACGCGAAGCCACAGGGATTCTACGCGACGCCGCAGGCATACCGTCCGTGTACCTGTTACTTCCCACAGGGCTATTGCCCGTTCCCTCAGGGCAACTGCGTGGCGGTCCGGCCATCGTCGCAGTACCCCTTCGGCTCGCCGCAGTTCGACACCACCCAGCCGACCTTCCTCGCCCCGGCGATTCAGGCCCGGTGAGTTTGAAGCTTCTGCGGTCGGCCTATCGGATCTCGTAGCGAAACTCTCCCGTCTGGCCGACAGTGACGTGGATCGCCCCGATCGAGCGGCCCTCGGCCATCCGACCGAGAATCTCCTCGGAGATCTCGGGGAGCAGGGATCGGGTCAGGATGTGGTCAACGTTCCGCGCCCCGCTCTCAACTTCCCGGCAACGCCCGGCGATGAGCTCAATCAGGTCGTCGCTGTAGCTGAAGCCGGCGTTGTGGTTCTGCCGCATCCGCTGGCCGATCCGGCCGAGCTGGAGCTGGATAATCTGCCGCATGATGGCGTCGCTGATCGGGTAATACGGAACCACAATGAGCCGGCCGAGGAACGCCTGCTTGAAGATCTCGACGCCCCGCTCTGACTTCGCTCCGAGCAAGTCGGGGCGGATCAACGTGGCCAGATCCTCCGGCCCGGGAGCCGTTTCAGGATCAGCGCAGGCCTTGAGGATTGTCTCGGTGCCCACGTTGGAAGTGAGCAGGATCACCGTGTTCTTGAAGTCGATCTCGCGTCCCTCACCGTCTTCGAGCGTACCCTTGTCGAAAACCTGAAAGAAGAGCTCGAGCACGTCGGGATGGGCCTTCTCGACCTCGTCAAGCAGAACGACGCTGTACGGTCGGCGGCGGACCGCCTCGGTCAGTACCCCTCCCTCGCCGTAGC
>DAHZZC010000424.1 GCA_027435495.1 Planctomycetales bacterium | reverse complement strand
GACGAAGCCGGAGCCGACGCCAACGTTCATCCGGCCGAGCTGCTCCTTCTGGGGGCCCTTCCCATTTTCGTCACTATTCCCGTCGGGAGTGAGGAACTTGCGGAGCATGTCCTCGAAGTCTCGGGGAGTCATGTTGCCATTGCCGCGAGGCTGGCCGGGGAACGGCCGAAGACCCGGCAGTCCGGGAAACTGCGTGATGTTGCCGGCTTTCTTCTGCACGGTGATCTGGACGACGGACGGCCGGACAAACTCGGCCACCGCCTCATAGGCCTCGGAGAGGGCGCGTGCCGCCTGCTGCCCTTCCAGCGGAGCCTTGGGCGCCGCCGGCATCGGGCGGAGGAAGCCCGAGGAGCTGACCAGCGCCGCGGACGCGACGATCAACGCCGCCCATGCGACAGGATTGCGCTTCATTCTCGTTCGATCTCCTTCGATGTGGGATCCGACCCGACCCGGGCTCCCCGGTGCAGGGACCCGGCCCCGCCACCGACACGCCCAAGAGGTACTTCCTTGCTACGCTCGGGATATTCGGAAGGTTGGCTCCGATTCCCCCCATCCGTCAATACGGAGGGCCGGCGTCGCGACCCTCCCAGCGCGATTTCCGGGTGGATGCCCCTTCTTTTCTGGTACACCAGCCGCCTGATCGCGGCAAGATCGTCCCGCGCAACCGGCGGGCCGTCGCGAACTCAACCGGCGGAAGCGACCGAAACGGCCCCATCCCGACCCCCGATCGACATGACGGATTTCATGTGCCAGGAGCCGCCTGGAGAGCCAGGAAATGAGGGATCAAAAAGGCTCGATCTCGACCGGATGACCCGTTTCGACGTCGTGGAAGGTCGGCTCCATCGTCTCGAGATCGATCAGGGCGAAGGTGCGCGAGGTCTCGACCACGGGCATCGAGACCAGCGAGCCTGGGTTGACGACCAGACCCTCGGGGCATCGATACCAGAAAGGGCGGTGGGTGTGGCCGACAACGAGAAAATCGCATCGGAGATCGGCGAGGTCGCCACGGAGGACGTTCGGGACGTGGCTCGATCGGTTGACGAACTCCATGTCAGACCGGGGCGAGCCGTGCACGATGACACCGATTGTCGGGCCGTCGACGACCTGCAAGTCGAACGGGAGCGATCGGAGGAATTCCAGCGTCCCGATCGAGGGCGTCCCGCCGCAACCAAACTCATCCGCGACGCCAGGACCGCGTTCGAGGGCCCATCGGTCGTGGTTGCCGCGCGCCGAGGCAATCCCTCGATCGCGGACGAACGCCACCACACGGTCGGGATGGGGGCCATAGCCGACCAGGTCGCCCGCGCAGACGATCCGGTCGGCCCCCATGACAACCAGGTGAGCCCAGGCCAGCTCGAGGGCGTTGGGGTCGCCGTGGATGTCGGAGATCACGCCGAGCTTCATTCGGGGTTCTCCGGCCCGCGTCCCGGACGCCTGGGCCGGGGCCTTGGCAAGTGAGGCGGCGGGGGCGGCGTGTGCCCGCCTGTCGGTTGGTGCGGAGGAGCAGGCGGCGCCGGTCGGGCCAGCTCCGACGAACGGCGTGCGGCCGCCTCAACCGCATCCATCAAGGTCCCGCGAAGCCGACCGCGCTCCAGTTCGTGCAGCCCGGCGATTGTTGTGCCCCCCGGCGAGGCAACCTGATCCTTCAGAACGCCCGGGTGCAGCCCCGTATCGAGAACCATCGCCGCGGCGCCGAGAACCGTCTGGTCGGCGAGCATCGTGGCGACATCACGAGGGAGGCCGACCCGGACGCCGCCGTCACTGAGCGCCTCGATCATCAGGTAAACAAACGCCGGGCCGCTTCCCGAGAGCCCGGTGACGGCGTCGAGCATCGACTCGGGGACGCGGACCGCGCAGCCAACCGACTCCAGGCAGCCGCGGACGGTGGCCTCATCCTCGTCGGTCGCCCGGGGCCCCATTGCGTAGGCCGACGCCCCCTTGCCGACCAGAGCCGGCGTGTTGGGCATCACCCGGACGATCCGCCCCCGAGCCGCAAGGCCGTCGTCGAGGCTTGCGAGGGTGGTCCCAGCCGCGACTGAAATCACGAGGTGGCCGTCGTGAACGATCGGGCGAAGCTCGGCGAGAACCTCGCGCATGGTCTGCGGTTTAACGGCCAGGACGATTACCTCGGCTCGTCGGACGACATCGGCGTTGACGTCGTGGACGTGGATGCCGGCCCCGGCGCGGATGGCCTCGCGCGCGGCCGGAAACGGGTCGCTTGCGTGAATGGTGTCCGGCGGAGCAAGACCCGAGCGGATCATCCCCTGGACGAGCGCCGTCGCCATCTTCCCCGATCCAATGAAGCCCCAGCGCGGCATCCCGATGGTTCCTAAAAGCGGCGGAGGCCGACTTGTCGAGCCGGCGATGCCCACAAGGGCTCGCGTCCCCTCGCCGGGTAGGCCCTCTCGTCGATTGCGGTCCTCAATGGCATGGACCACCCAATAAACGCGTCGGCCCGCATCTCCACGACATCTTAACCGGCGTCCGACGTGGAGAACACTCCTCCGGCCGCTTGACCCGGTCGTCGCCCGTCTCCAACCATGGTGGGTCATTTGAATCGGAAAAGCAGTCTCTCGGAGGCGAGGGCGATGATCGTGAATCGATGGGGATGGGCCCTGGTGCTGGGGATGCTGGCGACGCTCAGCGGGATGGGCCAGGCGCAGGAAGAGGATCGTGGCCGGTTGGTCGCTGGTGTCCGGTCGATCACTGCGCCCGGGCTCCCGGGTGCTGTGGCCGTGTTCTCGCCGAGCGCTGGGGTGGTCGTGGCGGGGAAGACGGAATCCGGCGCCCAGGTCGCGGTGATCGCGACGGGGCACCTCGGGCGCGGGCGAGTGGTGGCCTTCGGTCACGACGGATACCTGACCCGCGAGGCTCTCACCCTGGAGAACACCGGGACACTGATGGCCAACGCTCTGCGATGGGCTGCCGGTAACAAGCCGAGACCAAGGGTCGGACTGGTGGGCGGGCTCCAGCTCCGCGATCTTCTGGAGGATAAGGGATTTGAGGTTGGCCAGGCTGATCCCTCGGGCTCCTTGCAGGACTTCGACGTCCTGCTCCTGTTCTCGGCAAACGTGAATCCAGCGGCGATCCGCCGGATTCGAGAGCGGGTGCGAGCCGGTGGCGGAGTGGTCGGCGGGGCCTGCGGCTGGGGATGGCGACAGTTGAACCACGATCGACCGATGACCGAGTTCCCCGGCAATTTCCTCTTCGCCGGGACGGGCCTCGCCTGGACCGACGGCATGGCGACCGCGACCCGACCGGGCGGCTTTCTCGTCGAGGGAGACATCTCGCCGTTCGCCAATGCCACATCGGCCCTCCATCGGATCGAGGCAGGCGGGAACCTGAAGCCAGCCGACGCCGCGACCGCGACCGAAAACATCCGCCTTACCCTGTCGAGCCTCACGCCCGAGGATCGGACGCTTCGCGACGAACTTCTACGGCAGATTCACACACTCGGAAGATCGGGACCCGTCCCGACGCAGGCCCAGCCGGTCCTCGCGAAGGATGTCCGCCGACGCCTCGCCGTTGGCCTGGAAACGATGATCGCGATGGCGGCGACCCCCGAGGAAACCCGTCCGGCGGCGGCCTCAGGCGAGTTCCCAGGTTTTGTCCCAAACGCAGCCAGACGCGTCCGACGGACGGCGACGATCGACCTTTCGGTCCCCGGTTGGCACGGCCTGGGCCTCTACGCAGCGCCCGGCGATCGAATCGAGGTGGATGTCCCCAGCTCGGCCCTCCCGATGAACCTCGCCGTCCGAATCGGCAGTCAGACAGACACCCTCTGGCATCTGCCGTCCTGGGACCGCTCTCCGGAGCTCACCCGAGGCTTCCCAATCCGGGGCCCGCGCACCCAGGCCGCCAACGCCTTTGGCGGAACGATCTACATCGATGTTCCCCGCAGTACGCCCGGGCGGAAGGTCGAGGTCACAGTGATCGGCGGCGTGCAGGCACCCCGATACGTCCTCGGACAGACGACCCGCGAGCAATGGTCGGCCTTGCGGAAGCTCCCCGCACCCTGGGCGGAACTCGAAGGAAAGACCCTGATCTGGACGGTCCCCACCCGGTCGATCCGGACACTCGACGATCCCGAATCGCTCTTGAAGCTCTGGGATCGCCTCGTCGAGGCGCAGGACCGGATGGTGAGCCTGCCTCGTCGGGACCGGCCCGAGCGGATCGTCGCGGACGTGCAAATCTCGGCGGGATACATGCACTCGGGCTACCCGATCATGGTCCCAGCCGACGATTCGCTGGCGCTGGCGCTCTCGGAGAAACGGCTGAGGCTCGAGGGGTCGTGGGGGCATCTGCACGAACTCGGCCACAACCACCAGGCCCCCGAATGGACGTTCGCAGGCACCGGCGAGGTGACAAACAACGTCCTGGTCGTCTACTGTTTCGAGAAGGTGCTGGGCCTACCGTATGACTCGGGCCATCCGGCCATCCGCGACCGTCTGGAACGGAAGGTACGCATCCGCCGCCACATGACCTCCGGCGCCTCCTTCAAGACCTGGAAGGATGACCCGTTCCTCGCCCTGATGATGTACATTCAGCTCTACGAGGGCTTCGGCTGGGAGCCGTTCGAGCGGGTCTTCGCCGAGTATCGCCATCTGCCTCCGGATCAGAGGCCCCGGACCGACGACGAGAAGCGAGACCAGTGGCTGATCCGGTTCTCGAAGGCCGTCGGACGTGACCTCGGTCCCTTCTTCCAGACCTGGGGTGTTCCGACCAGCGAAACCGCCCGGACATCGATCTCTGGCCTGCCGCGCTGGGCACCCGCGGGGTTCGAGGATCTGGTCGGCCGTGAGACGAGATCCCCGGACAACCGCCCTTGAAATTGAATCCGCGATTCGGATAATAAGACTTTTCCCTCGAAGCTCTGTGCAACGACCTGGCCCGGGAGTGAGCGGACGTGGCTGTTCCAAAGAGGCGTAAGTCACCATCAAAACAAGGGATGCGGAGGAGCCACGATTTCCTGGTCGCTCCCGCATTGAATATCTGCCCGCAATGCAAGCTGGCGGTCCCTCCCCACAAGGTCTGCGACCTGGTCGAGGAGTGCGGCAACGTACAGCGGAGCAAGACCCACCGCCCGACGGCGGCTCGTGACAAGGAAAAGACCGGCAAGTGATCGAACGGCCGGCCCCCGACCCAGAGAGTCGGGAGCTGAGGATCGATCGATCGAACTCCAGGCGAATCAGGGGCGGAAGACGATGGGCCGCGAATGTGCCGTCAGTGGCAAGAAGACCTCGTTCGGCAACCACAAGACCGAGCGAGGCAAGGCGAAGTACCTCGGCGGCGTCGGCAAGAAGACGACCGGCCTGAGCCGCCGGACGTTCAAGCCGAATTTGCAGTGGATTCACGTCTGGCTGCCGAACGGGAAAACCCGATACGTCCGGGTGGCGACCTCGGTGATCCGGACCGGGGTGCTGACCCTCGAGGTCGACGGCAAGGTGCAGACCTTCCCGCTCATCAAGGCGGCCAAGGGAAGCGCCGCCGCCCGCGAGCGGCTCAAGAACCTCTACCCGATCTGATCCCCGTCGATCGCATGGTCCTGACAGGACCGGGAAGATGAGCCTTCGCCGGAAGATTTCCGTCCGGGGCTGGATCCTCCTGGTCCTGCTCTGCGCCCTGGCGCTGGGGGCCTGGGCCCGGTCGGAGCGGGATCGACGATTTCGACGATACCGGTACGCCGCAGAGTCCTTCGCCTCTTACGAGCGGCAATGCCGGGTGATCCTCTACGGGACGGCCGAGGAGCGAGACGCGGCATCCTGGAGCTGGACCACCGATCCCGACGAGAATCGTCGGTTTCTCGACTACGCGACCCGGATGCGCGAGCGGTTCGAGTACGCCGCGGCCCACCCGTGGATACTGGCTCGTCCCGATCCCCCGCCGAGATGAGGGGCGGGACGCGGACCGTCGGAGGCCGATCCGGTGGACCTTCAGGGCGAGCCCTATCCGAAGCGCCGGGTCGATCCCGGGCCCGGGCTGATGCTTCTAGTGACGCTCGCCGCCCTCGCCGGGGCCGGCTGGCTCCGGTTCGGGAATCCCCCGACGGCCCGCGTCACCGAGACCGCTACGGTCGGAGCCGAGGCGCCGACGCTCCGGCTGATCGATCCGTCGACGTCCGAGCCGGTGGTCATGGTCGGGCTGCATGACCGGGTCGCCTGGGTCGTCTTCTGGTCGGCCGGGGTGGCCTCGGGTCGTGCATGTCTGCGCCAGGTCGAATCGGCCACGCGGAAGCTCCGACGGCATCAGAGATT
>DAHZZC010000423.1 GCA_027435495.1 Planctomycetales bacterium | reverse complement strand
TCCTCGCGGGCGAGCCGGCGCGTCATCTCGAAGGCGTCCTCGTCGCGAACCTTCACGACCTCGTCGATGATCCCGGTATTGAGCACGTCGGGGATGAACCCGGCGCCAAGGCCCTGGATTTTGTGAGGACCGGGACGGGTCGGCTCGCCTTCGCGCATCTGGGTGATGACCGGCGAGTTCATCGGCTCGACGGCGACGACCTTCAGGGAAGGCTTCCGCGACTTCAGGACCTCG
This sequence comes from Planctomycetales bacterium, assembly GCA_027435495.1. GTDB lineage: Bacteria > Planctomycetota > Planctomycetia > Isosphaerales > Isosphaeraceae > JAKAUH01. The sequence goes on along the minus strand of DAHZZC010000423.1, from coordinate 2,304 downwards.
CCGCATCCGGTGATCGTTCCGCCGGTCCCGACGCCGCAGACCAGGATATCGACCCGGCCCTCGCTGTCGCGCCAGATCTCCTCGGCGGTGGTCTTCCGGTGGATCTCGGGATTGGCCGGGTTCTTGAACTGTTGAGGCATGAAGGCGTTGGGGGTGTTCCGGACAAGCTCCTCGGCGCGGCGGACGGCGCCCGGCATCCCCTCGGCGGCGGGCGTCAGCACGATCTCGGCGCCGAAGGCTTTCAGGAGCCGTCGGCGTTCCAGGCTCATGCTCTCGGGCATCGTGACCATCAGCCGGTAACCGCGGGCCGCGCAGGTAAACGCCAGGGCGATCCCGGTGTTGCCGCTGGTCGGCTCGATGATGACGGTATCCTTGCTGATCCGCCCGTCTTTCTCGGCGGCGTCGATCATGGCGACGCCGATCCGGTCCTTGACGGACCAGAGCGGATTGAAGTTTTCCAGCTTCGCGACGACCTCGGCGTGACAGCCGCTGGTCACCCGTCGCAGGCGGATCAGGGGGGTATTGCCGATCGTCTGCGTGATGTCGTCGTAGATCCGCCCGCGGAACGAGCCCGCCCCGGCTGTCGCCATGATCCCGATCCTCCTGCCCTACCTCGCTGGGAGAGCCACGCCACGCGGGGCGTGGATTCGGCGCCATCCTAGTCGACAACCCCCGCGGGGACAAGGCTTACCGCAGGGCGATCGGGCGGAGCGCAAAGCCGGCGGCTGTCCCCTTGATCCGGTTCGTCGCGGCGATGTAACAGAAGGTGTAGGCCCGGTCGCGGCTCAGTCCCTCAAGGTTGTGGAACTCGCCGAGGTGGACACCCTGCTCAACGAGGAGGTAGCGGTGGACCGGGATGCCACAGTCGGGCGAGCCGGGCGACGGGCTGACCTCGTATCCGCTGGTATCCGAGCCGACCATGATGGCGCCCTGGTCCTCGACCAGCCATCGGGTGGCGTCAAGGTCCGGGCCGGCGGAATCGTGCTCGGCGATTTTGGCGTGATCGGCGCCGTCCTCGCCCCAGTACCGGGCGGCTCCGGTCCGGACGAGCACCACGTCGCCCGGCCGGATCGCAACGCCCTCCCAGGCGAGGGTCTCGCGAAGGTCCTTCGCCGAGATCGCGGTGTGGGCCGGCAGCGCATCGACCTTCTGGAACGCGGCGACGTCGATTAATACGCCGCGGGCGACGATCGGCGGGATGGTGCTGGCGTCGCACTTCCGTGGGCCCCAGTCGCCGCCCCACTCCGACTCCTTGAAGCCGTTGTACCAGTGAAAATCGGGACCGGCCGTGATGTGAGCCAGGCCGTCGATCTGGGTGGCAACGTTGTCGGAGATGAAAAGCGAGGCCGAATGCCAGTAGACGAGCCCGCGGTTCTGTTCGCGCGGGGGGGCGTCGGGGTCCTGCATCCGGTGGATGCCGTCCGGGCTCCGGAACGTGATGATCTCACCGGGGCTGTGGCCTGCAAACCTGTAGCTCCGCCGACTGTACGTCAGCCCAAGGTCGTAGACCTCGCCTCGGCTCGCCAGCCGGAGCGCAGCGGCCCGGGAGCGGTCGGTCAGGGCGTTGAGCGAGCCAACCTGGTCATCCTTGCCCCAGATCCATCCCCAGCCGCGGCCCTTCTTCCAGCCACGGATCGGATCGTCCGGGGAGGTGGACGTTCCCTGATCGCTGGCTTCCGGACGCCCGTGCGCGCCACGATCAGCCGTCATCACAATCCCGCCGCCCAGCAGGCTCCCCAGCCCGACGAGGGCCAGCGCACCGATCGTCCGCCTCATCGCCATGATTCACCCCGTCGCGAGCATCCATGTTGAAGACTGACCACCGATCGAGCCGGCACGAGCCGGCATTCTAGGTGGTGCCGGGCCGGGCTGCAACGGGCCGGTCGGGCCGGGTCGCTTGTCGGGCTCGACCGGTCCTCCCTAGAATAAGGCCGTGATCCGCGGGTTCCTGTCCACGAGAGAGTGGGGCGATCGAGATGACGCACGAGTCCACGACGCAGGCCTCGGCCACCCTGGTGCCCGAAGAGGGCTGGCACTTTCTTCATCTGTTCTACCGGGTGGACCGTGGCCGCCTGGCGGAGATGCCGGCGGGGCGTCGCGAGCAGGGGATCGCCGAGCTGAAGCAGGCGATGACCGAGCGGCCTCCAGGCGGTCCCGAGCAGATTCAATGCTTCGCGGTTCCCGGCCACAAGGCCGACTTCGGAGTCGTGATGGCAGGCCCGGACCTCAAGGGTGTTCACGGCGTGCAGACGGCGATCCAGGCATCGGCCCTCGGACCGGCGCTGGTGCCGACGTACTCGTTCT
>DAHZZC010000422.1 GCA_027435495.1 Planctomycetales bacterium | reverse complement strand
CTTCTTCGCCGGCAAGGGGTGCGTTCGCCGTCCGAGCGACGTCCTCGTCCCGAAGGACGACCCCACGGTTCTCTTCACCCCGGCCGGGATGAACCAGTTCAAGCGGGAGTTCATGGGCCTCGGCGACCCGAACTTCACCCGTGCCACCACTTGCCAGAAGTGCCTCCGTACGGGCGACATCGAGAACGTCGGCCGAACCTCGTTCCACGAAACGTTCTTCGAGATGCTCGGCAACTTCAGCTTCGGCGACTATTTCAAGCGCGAGGCCATCCACTGGGCCTGGGAGTTCCTGCTCAAAACGCTGAAAATCCCCGGCGATCGCCTGACCATCACCGTCTACCTCGACGACGACGAGGCGTACAACATCTGGCACGACGAGATCAAGGTCCCGGCCGACCGGATCACCCGGATGGGCGAGGACGATAACTTCTGGCCCGCCGGCGCCCCAACCCACGGGCCCAACGGCGTCTGCGGTCCCTGCTCCGAGATTTTTTATCACGGCGCCGGCCCGAAGGAAGTCGAGATCTGGAACCTCGTTTTCACCCAGTTCAACCGCCTCGGCCCCGGCGAACTGGAGCCGCTCCCGAAGAAAAACATCGACACCGGGATGGGCCTCGAGCGAGCCGCTGCCTGCCTCCAGGGCGTGACCACTGTCTTTGAAACCGACGTCTTCCGCCCGATCGTCGCGGCGGTGGCCGACACCCTCGGCGTGAAGTACGACCGCGATCACGTCGACGGCGTCCGCATCCGGCGGATGGCCGATCACAGCCGGGCCCTCGCGTTCTGCATCCACGAGAACGTCCGACCCAGCCCCGAGAAGCAGGGCTACGTGATTCGCCGACTCCTCCGACGCGCCGTGCTCGATGCCTACCAGATGGGCCGTCGCGAGCCGTTCCTGTATCAGATCACGCCGGTCGTCGCCGAGGCGATGGCCGGTCCCTATTCCGACCTGAAGGAAAGCGTCGCCCGCATCCAGACAACCATCCGCCAGGAAGAGGAACAATTCCTCCGCAACCTGGAGAACGGGCTCAAGCTGCTCGAAGATACCTTCCGCAAGACGACCGCCGGCGGCTCCGAGACCATCTCCGGGCGCGACGCCTTCGACCTTCACGCGACCTACGGCATCCCGGTCGAGGTGGTCGAAAGCCTCGCCACCGACCACAATCTCCGGGTCGATCGTACCGGCTTCACCGCCGAGCTGAAGAAGCATTCCGAGATTTCCCGAGGGACAACCGAGGCCGCCGACGTCTTCGCCGCCGGACCACTCGACGCCCTGAAAAAGGAATACCACGCCGGGACCGAGTTCCTCGGCTACACGACCACCCACGACTCGGCCCGGGTGATCGGCATCCTCGAACAGGGTCGGCTGGCCGACTCGGCGGAGCACGACGGCGACCGCCCGATCGCGCTGGTGCTCGACCGATCGCCGTTCTACGGCGAGTCGGGCGGCCAGATCGGCGACACCGGGACCATTCGGGGCGAGGGCTTCACATTCCAGGTCCTCGACACGAAGAAGGACCACGACTTCGTCCTTCACGTCGGCCGGATGGTCGAGGGCCGCGTCTCGGTCCAGCAGCCGGTCGAGGCCGAGGTGGACGCCCCCCGACGCGAGGCGATCCGACGCGCCCACACGGCGACCCACCTCCTGCACCACGCCCTCCGAAACGTCCTCGGCCAGCACGCCCAGCAGGCCGGCAGCAAGGTCGAGCCCGACCGCCTTCGGTTCGACTTCGGCAACCCCGAGGCCGTCGGCCGCGACCGATTGCGGGCGATCGAGGACCAGGTCAACGAGCATATCCTGGCGGCCTCGGCGGTGAGCTGGTCGCTGATGCCGATCGAGCAGGCCCGGACGCTCGGCGCGATGGCTCTCTTCGGTGAGAAATACCCCGACATCGTCCGCGTGGTCCAGATGGGCGACTTCTCGAAGGAACTTTGCGGCGGGACCCATCTCGACAGCGTCGGCCAGGTCGGACTCTTCAAGATCGTCGGCGAGGAGTCGGTCTCGGCCGGCACCCGACGAATCACCGCCCTGACCGGCAAGGCGGCCCTCGATTACGTCCGGCAGGAGGAAGACGTCCTCGGCGAGGCCGCCGGAGCTCTCCGCGTTCCGCCGGCGCAGGTCGCCCAGCGCATCACCGCCCTCCTGGAAGAGGTCAAGATCCTCAAGAAGCAGGCCAGCCAGCGTCCGAAGGATGCTGGCGGCGGCGTCTCGGCCGACGACCTGCTCGCCGCGGCCCATGAGGTCGCCGGCGCCTCGGTGATCGCCCACGCGGTCGGCTCGCTCCCGGTCGAGGAGATGCGGCAGCTCATCGACGTCCTCCGTCGGAAGCGCCCTGAGAAACTCGCCGTCCTGCTGGCGTCGATCGACGGCGAGAAGGTCCAGCTCGTCGCCGGCGCGACCCCCGACCTCGTCAAGGGGGGCGTCCACTCCGGGAACTGGCTCAAGGAGGTCGCCCCGGTCGTCGGCGGCGGCGGCGGCGGACGTCCCGACCTTGCCCAGGCTGGCGGGAAGGTCCCCGACAAGGTCCCCGACGCCCTGATCAAGGCCATCGAGGCCATTCGCGCCCGCCTCGGCGCGTGAATGCCCTTGACGTGATCGTGCTTCCTGGTACGATCGTACTTTCGCCCCAGCGATCAGCATGGGAATCGTATGGACATCGATGGCCGGACGAACGGCTCAGTTCTCCCGGCTTCAGGCCGGGAGTGGATTGAAACATGAACTGTTACCAAGCAAAAGCCGGTGAGCTTGCCAAGCACTGGTATGTGATCGACGCCGAGGGTGCCGTCGTGGGCCGCCTCGCCGCGCAGATTGCCCCCATTCTCATGGGCAAGCACCGCCCCACGTACACTCCGCACATTGACACCGGCGACTACGTGATCGTCACCAATGTCGAGAAGGTCGTGTTCACCGGCGATAAGTGGCAGCAGAAGTCGTACCAGCGGTACAGCGGCTACCCCGGCGGGCAGAGGGAAGAGGTCGCCTGGAAACTCCTCCAGCGCCGGCCGGAGCGGATCCTTGAGCTGGCCATTCAGCGGATGATGCCGAAGAACAAGATCGGCCGCCACATGATGGACAAGCTCAAGCTCTACGTCGGGCCAAACCACCCGCACCAGGCGCAGCAGCCGATCCCGCTGGAGCCGCTCGCCGGCCGACCGACGCCCTCCGGCGCGGTCTACGTCCCCGAGCCGGCCCCGAAGGCCAACGGCTCCGCTCCGTCGGCCCACGCCGCGACCCCGGACATCGAGCCGTCGCTCCCGGCACCCACGCCTGAGCCGTCGCTCCCGGCGCCCACGCCCGAGCCGTCGCTCGAGGCCCCTCCGACCACCCCGACCGAGCCCGAGACCGGGTCGGCCGAATCCTGATCCATCGCGACCGAGAGGCCGGCCCGAATCCGCCGGCCCGTTCGCTCTTTCGACCTGATTCCGAGGAAACCCAGGGGCGTTCCTGATGTCGACGGCAGTTGATCAGTACATCTGGGGCACCGGGCGTCGGAAGACGTCGGTGGCCCGCGTCCGGATCCGCGAGGGGACCGGGCAGTTCATGGTGAACAAGCTCGAGGCCAACGTCTACTTCCCGCTGGAGGTCCAGCAAACGGACGTCCGCGCCCCGCTCTCGCTCACCGAGATGGGCGGCCGGGTGGATGTCTTCGTCAACGTTCGTGGCGGCGGCAAGCACAGCCAGTCGGGAGCCGTCCAGCTCGGCCTGGCCCGCGCTCTTAAGGAGTTCCGCCCCGACCTCGACTCCGCCCTCCGCGACGCCGGCTTCCTCACCCGTGACGCCCGAATGGTCGAGCGGAAAAAGTTCGGCCACAAGAAGGCCCGAAAGAGCTTCCAGTTCAGCAAGCGGTGATCGGAAGGTCATTGTCTGCCTAGACTTATTGTTGGAGAGGCCGGGGTTGGCGTCAACCCCGGCCTTTCTTTTGGTCTCCTACGTTTGTGGGGCAGGTTTGACCTGGCGAACTAGGCAGTCTAGGTGATTGACCGCCGCAGTCGAGAGTCAGCTGGTCTAGCCATCGCCAGGTGTAGGAGTGTGTCCGAGAAAAACCACTCCGAGTTCTGTCTCTGAGGTAGCACCTGTCCTGAGCCGATCGCCCCTGGCACATTACGGCCTTCGGATCTTGGGGACCCCTTTTTGTGCGACTTCGGAGGCCAATCATGGAGGGCCGACACAAGACCTATCGTACCTGGGACGCTCAGCAGAACGGCCACGACCCGATCGCGCCGCGCGATGCCTTACCCGAGAACGACCTGGTCTTCTTCCTCATCGATCTGATCCCCCAGCTCGACCTCACCCCGTTCCACGTGTATGACTCGCGCGAACTCCGCGGCCAGCCCCCCTTCGACGTGACCATGATGGTCACCCTGCTGGTCTACGCCTAGGCCGTCGGCGTCTGTCCCAGTCGCAAGATCGCCGCCGCGTGCGAGCGCAACCTGGCCTTCCGGGCCATCGTCGGCCGGGATCGGCCCGACTTCCGCACCATCAGTGATTTCCGCAAGATCCACCGGGCCGCGCTGAAGCCCTTGTTCGTCGAGGTCCTGCGCGTCGCCGGTGAGCTCGGGATGGTCAAGCTCGGCAACCTGTCCACCGACGAGACCAAGATGCGCGCCTGTGCCTCGCGGCACAA
>DAHZZC010000421.1 GCA_027435495.1 Planctomycetales bacterium | reverse complement strand
GCCGTGATGGAGAACCTCCAGCTCAACGGCTTCATTGCCGGGGGCGTGGCGGCCGCCTCAGTGATGCGGGTCACCTGCGTGGTTGGTAAGTCGATGATGATGCCCGTGGCCGCGCTCGAGGCGATTGGCGGGTTCGCGGCAGTCCGCAACCTGCTCGCTGAGGATCAGGCGGTCGGCGTTCGGATGCGGCAGGCCGGCTATTCGATCCGGCTGAGTCACCACGTCATCGAGAACGTCAACGCCCGCCGAAGTTTCCGATGGTTCCTCAACCGGCACTCGCGGTGGTACAAGATCCGCCGCCAGATGGCGTTGCCGGCCTTCGTGGCCGAGCCCCTGGCCAACCTGCCGACGGTCGGACTGATCTGGGCGTTTTCGGCCGAGTCAGGGATCGCCTGGGGCGGGCTTCTGCTGCTGGTCGGGCTCGGGATCTTCCGCGACGCCGTACAATCGCGATGGCTTCGAGGAAGCTATCCCAAGCTGCGGCACCTGGTCTTCAGCCCGATCAAGGATATCCTGCTGCTCTCGGTCTGGTTCGACGCGATCTTCAACCGACGCGTCTGGTGGCGGGGCCATCGGTTCCTGGTCGGCCGGATGACGAGGCTCCGTGAGGCCCGTGTGCCCCGGAGTGTTCGGAAGCGCGTCCGTCGGCTGCGGCAGCTTCGTCATCAGCACGAGATCGGCGAGATGCCATCTTCCAACCCGGCCATTGACCAGCGCCGACCCGCTCCGAATCCGGCCATCGATCCGACCTCGCCGAACGAGTGATCCGGAAGGTGGGCCAGGCATCCCAGGTGCCGAGTTGGCGGAGTCCCCTTCGTGGACGAGGGCTTCCGAGACGTCAGGATCGTCGAGTGGTCCGGGGAGGATGGTTGTTTCCTGGTCCATTCTCCGGACATGATGGGTCCTTGCTACCACGGGGAGGACGAGACGACCTTCCATGCCGAGCTTTGATGGTCGACGAGTGGGTCGAGGATCAGAGTGGCCGCGGTTGGCCATGGCCGCCGCCGACCACGGGGCGGGGAGTGGTCGGGAGGATCCTGGCCCTGGGGAAAGGAGTGGGCGTGAATCCAGAACCCCCAAACGAAAAGGGGTCGTTTGATGGAAGAAGAGCCCGACGCATCGGAATCCGATGCCGACCAATCCGCCTCATCTCCCGGGCCTTCCCCGGCCCGGAACGCGCGTTTCCGCCCGGCGAGCCGACCACGGCCCGCACCTTTCCTGGCCGTTTGCATGGGCCTCTCAACGTTCCTCGCTCTCTCCGCGATGATCGCGCCGACGATTGTTCGCGCTGACGACTCCCTGGGTCGGATCCGGCGCTCGGGGCGGCTGGTCTACGGGAGCGACATGGAGGGCGGTGCGCCTTACGCCTATCCCGAGCCCTCTGCCACCGGCGGCGTGGCCGGGTTTGAGGTCGAGTTGATGCGGCGGCTTGCCTCCGAGATGGGCGTCCGCGCCGAGCTCTCGCAGGGGCAGTGGGACGAGCTGCTCGAAATCCTCAATATCGGTCGAGTCGATGCCGTCATCAATGGCTACGAGTGGAGCGAGCGCCGGGCGCGCGAGTATCTCGCGACCCGCCCGTATTTCGTCTACCAGTTGCAGTTGATGGTCCGGCGCGGGAGCTCGATCCGCCGGTGGTCCGACCTGAAGGAGCCCCGGCCTGGCGGCGGACCGTGGACGGTTGGTGTGCTGGCGAGTTCGGCCGGCGACCACTTCGCGGCGGAGCAGGGGGGTGATCGCGTCCGGGTGGTCCGGTTCGACGGTGCGACCGACGCGATGCTCGCCGTGCAGAACGGCCAGTACGATGCGACGCTTCAGGACATGCCGGCCGCCCGGTACTATGCGGGCCGATATTCGGAGCTGGAGCTGGTCGGGCCACCCGAAGGCCGCGGCTATTACGTGATCTTCGCCCGCAAGGGCGAACAATCCCTCCGCGACGCGCTTGACCTCGGTCTCGGAAAGTTGATCGCCTCGGGCGAGCTCCGACGGCTTTATGATCGGTATGGTATCTGGAACGAGGCGCAGGAGGAGCTTTCCGGCTTTGATGGACCAATTCCGGTCGAGTCGGGGGGATTGGGAAGTCGCGGCTGGGGTCTCCTGCGCGAGTATGCGCGTCCGCTACTTCAGGCCGCCCTTGTGACGTTGGTCCTTTCGGTTACATCGATGCCGATCGCGATGGCGATCGGCCTGATGGTCGCGATCGGGCGGCTTTACGGCCCGCGCCCCCTGAAGGGATTGCTGACCGGGTACGTCGAGATCCTCCGCGGCACGCCGTTGATGCTGCAACTCTTCGTGCTGTTCTACCTGTTGAAGCTCTCGCCCTGGGTCGCGGGGATCGCCGGGCTGGCGATCAATTACTCGGCCTACGAGGCCGAGATCTACCGGGCCGGGTTGCAGGCGATTCCCGCCGGACAGATGGAAGCAGCCCTGGCCCTGGGGATGTCGAAACGAATGGCGCTCCGGCGGGTGATCGTCCCTCAGGCCGTCCGGATCGTAATCCCACCGGTGACGAACGATTTCATCGCGCTCTTCAAGGATACCTCCGTCTGCTCGGTCATCACCCTGGTCGAGCTGACCAAGCAGTACAAGATGCTGGCGTTGAGTACCGGGGGAACGATCGAGTTCGCCCTGGCGGCCTCGGCGCTTTACCTCCTGATGAGCGTCCCGCTCTCGTGGTTCTCCCGATGGTCCGAGGATCGCCTGGCGAAGGCCGGCGTGAAGGGAGCGGCGCCCGGATGATAGAGGTCAATGGACTGCGGAAGTCGTTTGGGGAAGTCGACATTTTGCGGGGCGTGGCGCTCTCGGTCGACCGGGGCGAAGTGGCGGCGATCATCGGTCCTTCCGGGAGCGGCAAGAGCACGTTCCTCCGCTGCCTTAACGGGCTGGAGCGATTCGATGCCGGGCGGGTCGAGATCGACGGGCTGGTCCTTCGCGGCCGGTCGGAGATCCCGGCGTCGGGCTGGGCTCGGCTGCATCGCGAGGTCTGCCGGCGGGTAGGGATGGTCTTCCAGGGCTTCAACCTGTTCCCGCACCGAACGGCCCTCGAAAACGTGATGGAAGGGCCGATCTACGTTCTGGGCGTCAACCGTGAGGTCGCCGAGAATCGAGCGCGCCGGCTTCTGGATCGCGTCGGGATGTCGGACCGGCTGCACGCGATGCCCCGCGAGCTTTCGGGAGGGCAGCAGCAACGGGTCGCGATCGCGCGTGCCCTGGCGATGGAGCCCCGCGCCATCCTCTTCGATGAGCCCACCAGTGCTCTCGATCCGCGAATGACCGCCGAGGTTCTGGCGGTGATGTCCGACCTGGCCGGCGACGGCCTGACGATGATTGCGGTCACCCACGCGATGCACTTTGCCCGCCGGGTGGCGAACACGGTCCACGTCTTCGGCGAAGGCCGCGTGATTGAGTCAGGCCCGCCCGAGCAGATCTTCGACGATCCGCGCGAGGAGGCCACGAGGATCCTGCTGTCGAGCGTCCAGGCGGCGTGAGACGGGACTCCGTGTCTTCTTACGAAAACCATTCCGCCAGGACTGCTTTCAGTTTGAGAAAGGCGGCATCCTGACAGCGCTGGAGGCTGACTTTTCGGGCGAGTTCTCGGTAAATCGACGAGGAGCGGGGGCGGTGGTTCAGCCGGAGGATCCTTTCCATCGCCGCCTTGGGATCATCCGGTTTGAGCCTCCCTTCGGTCCAACGCGGATTTCCGCGGGCCGGAAAATAAATAATCGACCTCGGCCAAAGGCCGAGGTATTAGGAAGGCCCCCCGAGGGGGCCGTCTACCTGAGGTAGCCCCCGTTGGGGGCCATCAGCCAGGAAGCCCCCGCTGGGGGCTGCGGTTTCGG
>DAHZZC010000420.1 GCA_027435495.1 Planctomycetales bacterium | reverse complement strand
AATGCCCCGGGCCAGTCGGCCGATCGCCTTCACGCCGCGATCGCCGATCTGCGCGGTCTCGCGGAGTCGGCCTCGCCGGTCGATGTCGTCCGCAGCGAGGGCCTGGCGATCGAGCGCACCCTCGACCTGCCGGTGGACGACTTGCGAAGTCTTCTTCTTCAAGAGCTGGGCGATCCCCGGCGCGGCGCCACGATGGCCGAGGCGCTCGCCCTCAATGCCCTGACGACCCCCTGGGAGATCGCCCGCGCCCGACGGTTCAATCGGTCGCTCACGGCTGAGGTGGCGCAGTTGGCGGCGCTCGAGTCATGGCAGCGCCCGGCCGACTCGCGGCGGGGCTGGCTGCTTTATCGCAGGGGAGAAGTCTCGCTCCTCGAACTCTTCCGCCCGGCCTACGAGGCGTACCTCTGGACCCTCGACTCGCAGGAGGTCGAGCGGCGGGGGCTGCTCACCGCGATGGCGGTGCGCGAGTGGGCGTTCCGCCACGACGGCCGGTTCACCGAGCGGCTGCAGGAGCTAACGCCCGAGATTCTCCCCGCGCTGCCGATCGACCCGTACAGCGGCCAGGCGTTCGGCTACCTGCCCCTCTCGACGGCGAAGCTCATGCACCCTCAGGAGAAGTGGTCCGAGCCCTCCTGGCCGGAGGGATCACGGCTCGTCTACAGCATCGGCCGCGACGGCCAGGACGACCACGGTAAGCCGGCGCGGAACATCTATTCGCCTGGAGACCAGGTCTTCCCGATCACGCCAGTGCCGGCCGGGAAGAAGTAGCCGATGGACGCGGGAGGTCGGACGACCTTGAATGATCCCTGCAAGCGGCCGGATAATAAAGACGAGCCTCGGGGACCACGCGGGTGGTCTCCCGGGCGCGGCGCGTTTCGTGGCGCATGAGAAGAGGTCATCGATGTCGCCGGCATCCGAAGCGTTCCAGGCGGCATTCCACCTGACGGCGCGGGTCCAATCCGGGAACCGAATCGAGATCACGGCTCCGGATCTGCGCGAGGGGCAGGAAGTCGAGGACTTCCTGATCCCGCGTGTCCGGACGGCGACGCCGGCGCCCCGCCCCACCGCGATCGAATTCCTGGACGCCCTGCCGCCGGGCCCGCGCTCGGCCGAGACCTGGGACGAGATCGACCGACAGTTCCAGGAAGGGCGCGACTCATGGGATCGCTGACCCAACGACAACGGCTTCCGTCGCCTTTCCCGCCCCTCCATCGTCTTCCTCGACGACCTGCGAGACGCCTGAGACACCCGTTCGGGACGCCGCGCCGCGTAGCTCGGCTTGTGCGATCCGGCCGTTTCGGATAGGGTTCCGGCCGAGTCCGTCTCCGACGACGATCCGGGCGACCTGCTGGCGCGCTTCCTCGCATATCTCCCATCGACATTCGGGCCATCCTTTCGCCACGATTTCCCGCCAGAATTGGGGGAAGTGGATTCTCACTCGATCGCCGACGGGGCCGGGCTGCCCCGGCATCGGTACGCGCCGGGGCGAACGTTTCGGCGCGATGAGAGGAGGATCACGATATGTGGCGAGTTCGGAGCATTGCGGCGGTTGGTCTTGGGACGATCCTCGGCCTGATTCTGGCGACCGCCCAGGTCCACGGCGGCGAGGCGCCCGACCCGGTCAAGAAGGTCGTCGTGCCGCGTCGGCCGGATCTGACGATGAGCGACCAGCCCGGCGGAGGCGGTACCGAGCGTCCCGCAGCGCCGGACCTCTATCTTGTCGAGAAGGCCGAGGGCGGCTGGCTCCGCGTGAAGACCAGGCGCGGGCCGGGGTGGGTCGCGGCCGAGAAGGTGGTCGCGGCCGATGAGGCTGTCGCGTTCTTCAGCGAGGCGATCGCGAAGAACCGACGCGACGCCTTCGCCTTCGCGATGCGGGGCAAGGTCCTGCTCCTCATCCGCAACGACCCGTCGCACGCGATGGACGACGCCAACGACGCGATCCAGGCCGACCCGCGTGAACCGATCGGCTACGCGGTCCGGGGCACCATCGCGTTCGTCCGCGGCGACCTCGACCGGGCGATCGCCGATGCCTCGGAGGTGGTCCGGCTCCGGCCCGGCGACGCCTCGGCGCTGACGAGCCGGGCCGGGCTCTACCTGGTCCGCCAGGAGCCGGACCGGGCGATCGCCGACTGCGAGGCCGCGCTCCGGCTCGACCCGAACGACGCCGGCGCGTACTCGATCCGGGCGTCGGCCCGGCTGGGCCGGAAGGACATCCCGGGCGCGATCGCCGATTTCAGCGAGGCGATCCGGATCAATCCCGACAACCACGAGGCCTATGCCGGCCGCGCGACGGCACTCGCGCTGGCCGAGGCCCAGGAAGGCGCCACCGCCGGCGCCTTGCGAGACCTTCCGGCGCAGGGCGCCGATGGGCGAGAAAAGAGCCGGCACGACCCGGTGATTTCCGACTTCGACACAGCGGTCCGCCTGGAGCCGAGGAACCCGGCCGTCTACCTCTCGCGAGCGCTTTTCCTCCGCGATCGCGGCGACCTCGCCGGGGCGATCCAGGACTGCGATTCGGCGATCGCGCTGGCACCGGCAAGCCCCGACGGCTACGCGATCCGCGCCGGCCTTCACGCCGAGCGCCGCGAGCACGATCAGGCGATCGACGATTTCTCGCACGTGATCCAGCTTGATCCGTCGAACTCCTGGGCGTACACGAATCGAGGGCTCGGCTGGTTCGAGAAGAAGGAATTCGAGAAGGCGCTCATCGACCTGAACCGGGCGGTCCGGCTCGACCCGGGGAACCCGTCGGCGTACACGAGCCGGGGGATGGTCTGGCACGAGAAGCACGAGCCCGACAAGGCCCTGGCCGACCTGAACCGCGCCAGTCAGCTCGATCCCGATAGCCCCGACGTCCTGAACGCCGAGGCGTGGGTGCGCGCCACCAGCCTCGACGCGAAGCACCGCGACGGCAAGCTCGCGGTCTCTCTCGCCCGACGCGCCGGCGAACGGACCGAATGGAAGGAGCCCGGCATCCTCGACACGATGGCCGCCGCCTGCGCCGAGGCCGGCGATTTCGACGACGCCGTCAAGTGGCAGACCCAGGCCAACGCCCTCTTCAATGACGGACCCGAGAAAATCGAGGGCGAGCAGCGACTCAAACTCTATCAGGCGAGGACCGCTTATCATCAGGCTCCCTGATCCGTCCGGTTCTTTCCCTTCATAGGAGGTCTTTTCTCATGCCACGATGGCAGATGTCTCGAAGGTTCGTTCGGCTCGGGGCGGTGGTGCTGTCAATCGTGGCGACGACTGCCAGGGCCGGCGAGCCGCCACGTCCCGACGCTCCGGGTGTGGACCTCGCCTACCTCGTGCGCAAGGCCCGCGCCTGGTCCGAAATCTTCTGCGGATGGGTGGCTCTCGAGCACAAGGACAACGACGCCGCGATCGCCCACTTCGGCGAGGCGATCCGGCTCGATCCCCGGATTCCTTCGGCCCATATCGGTCGGGCGCGGGCGCTCGGACGGAAAGGGGATGATGTCGCCGCGCTGGCCGACTGCGAGGCCGCCCTGCGTCTCGATCCGGAAAGCGCCGAGGCCCTGCACGGTCGCGGCTACTTCCTGGGCAGGCGCGGCGACCTCGACGGCGCCCTCGCCAACCTGAACGAGGCCATCCGCCTGGATCCGTCCAGTGCCGATATCATTGCCCATCGCGGGATCGTCCGATGGAAGCGGAACCAACTCGACAGGGCTATCGCCGACTTCGACGAGGCCATCCGGCTGAATCCAGACGAACCATTGTCTTTCGTGAACCGCGGCCAGCTCCGCACGCGGCTGGGGAAGCCCCGGGAGGGCGTGGCCGATTTCGACGAGGCCATCCGACTCGATCCGCAACTCGCCGTCGGCTTCGCGGTCCGCGCCGAGGCCCGGCTTGCATTGAAAGAATATGACAGGGCGATTGCCGATGCCAACGAGGCGCTCCGGCTCGACCCGCAACTGGACATCTACAGGATCCGGGGCGAGGCCCAGATGAAGAAGGGGGAACACCTCAAGGCGTTCAACGACCTCGATGAGGCGGTCCGGCGCGACCCGCACGATCTGGATTGCCGCAGGTATCGGGCCTACGTCCTGGTGGCCCTCGGTGAGTCCGATCGGGCGATCGCCGACCTCGACGAGCTGGTCCGCCTGGCCCCGAGAGATGCGTGGGCGTACAAGGAACGAGCAGTCGTCTGGATCTCCAGGAAGGACTGGGACCGGGCGATGAGCGACTTCGACGAGGCCGTGCGGCTCGATCCTCTCGACGCCGCGATGCGTGTGGCGCGCGGCCAGGTCGAGCAGCAGCGGGGCCGACTCGATCGGGCGATCGCCGAGTTCGATGAGGCCATCCGAATCAATCCGCGGGATGTCACGGCCCTCGGTAACCGGGCCAACCTCTGGCATCAGCGGGCTGAATATGATCGGGCGCTCGCCGATGCCGAGGCCATCTTCCGGA
>DAHZZC010000419.1 GCA_027435495.1 Planctomycetales bacterium | reverse complement strand
GGCCACCCACAGAATCACGGGCCGTATTTGCATGGGGGGCCTCCCATCGATTCCCGAACCAAATCATCCCCGCCTCTCTCTCATCATGATAATGGTACGCTGGAGCGGAATGTAGCGAACGCCCGCAATCCGGGACCGAATGGGAGCCGATGCCTGATGACTGACGATCGGCCCAGGATCCTCTGCCTGGCGAGCCGCCGACGGCTCGCCCTCCCGGCCCTCGCCGCGACCGTCGCCATCGCTCTCTGCGCCCTGCTCGCCAGGCTCGACGACCTGCTCCAGACGCCCCAATTCTGGCAGTTCGCCTGGATGTTCCTGGTTGCAATGGAATCTGCGTATGTTGTGGTATTGATTGCGATTGCAATCGGTCTCCCGACGATCGGATTTCTCGCTCCCCGCCGTCGATTTCGACCGGCGATGTTCCGGGCGGGCCTGGTCCTTGGCTCGACGGGGGTTGGCCTGGTCGGGGCGGAGCTGATCTCTGCGCTCTGGCTGGCCCGGTCGCAAGGCTCTCTGGTCCCGGTCGGTGGACTTTCACGAGGGATGCAGGTCGACCCGCAAACGCTCTGGCCGCCGCCCTCAATGGAGGATGTCTCGCTTCCCGAGACCTTCCCGCCTCGCTCCGACGACCAGACAATCGAACTGGCGGTCCTGGGTGAGTCGAGCGCGCAGGGCGTTCCGTACAGCGCCTGGGTTTCGATCGGGCGGCTGGTCGCCTGGAAGCTCGAAGAGGCCATTCCAGGGCGTCGCGTCCGGATTCAGATGCTCGCGAATTCGGGTGATACTCTCGAATTGCAGCATCAAAGGCTGGCGATGATCCCACGACGGCCCGACATCCTGATCGTCTACAGCGGGCACAACGAGTTTGGATCACGGCTCAATGGGGCGCGCGTGGCCGTCCCCTACGACGACGACCTTCGCCCTTCCGCCTGGCGAATCGCCCTCGACACCGCCGAGGCTCGCTCGCCGAGCTGCGAGCTGATCCGTCGGGCGATCGAGCGATGCCGGCTGGAGGTTCCACCCTCGGGGCGTCGCGAACTGGTCGACGCGCCCGCCTTCACACCGACGGAATACCAACTCCTGCTCGCCGACTACCGGCGCAGGCTCGACGCGATCGTTGATTACGCGAGCCGAATCCATGCGCTAGCTATTGTGATTGTCCCACCGGGGAACGATGCCGATTTCGAGCCGAACCGATCGTTCCTGCCCCCCTCGACACCGCGCGAGGAGCGAGAGGAATTTGCACGCGAATTCTTGTATGCGCGTCGATTGGAGGCGATCGACCCTGACTCGGCGATGGGCGCCTATCGAGGTCTGATCGCCCGCCAGCCTGGTTTTGCCGAGTCGCATTACCGTCTGGGTGTCCTGCTGAGTCTCGCTGGGTCTCGTGAGGACTCGTATCGTGCCTTCATCGCGGCTCGTGATTGCGACGGCTATCCGGTTCGATGCCTGACCAGATTTCAGGATGTTTGTCGCGACGTCGCCGGCCGCCATGGCGCGATCCTGATCGACGGCCAGGCCGAGCTACACGCGATCGGGAGGCAGGGTCGTCTCGACGATGAACTCTTTCAGGACGCGATGCACCCGTCTCTGCGCGGACAGATCGCGCTGGCGCAGGCGGTCCTGCGCGGCCTGCGCGATCGCCGTGCCTTCGGCTGGCCGGCGACGGTTGCCGCTCCGGTGATCGACCCTTCGAAGTGCGTCGAGCGGTTTGGGATCGGCCGAGGGGCCTGGAAGGATCTCTGTCTCTGGGGCATCCACTTCGGTACCTATGCCCAGGGGCTACGCTACGATCAGGCCCCGCGTTTGCAGCGAAAACGGGCCTATGCGACGGCTCACGATCGCCTGGTCGCCGGCGCGACCGTCGAATCCCTCGGCCTGCCCAACATCGGAATCCCCAGACCGGTCCCGACCCAATGATACGAGGCCCCGACCGATGCCTGGACGCTTTCCCAGATTCGTGATCGCCTTGCCCGACTGGATCGAGGCGTTCGTCCTCCCCGACGAGGTTTTCGAGAGCCGCTTCTCACGAATGCGGCTGGCGATCCGCCTCGCCTCGGAGAACGTCATCCGGGGCAGCGGCGGACCCTTCGGCGCCGGTGTTTTCGAGATCGAGACGGGCCGGTTGATCGCCGTTGGGGTTAACCTGGTCGAGTCGTCGCGATGCTCGATCGCCCACGCCGAGGCGGTCGCGATCGCCCTCGCGCAGCAATCCCTCGGCACGCACGACCTCGCCTCGCGCAGCCTGCCGGCTCTCGAGTTGGTCTCCAGCGCCCAGCCCTGTTGTCAGTGCTTCGGGATGATCTGGTGGTCGGGGGTCCGGGGGTTGGTCGTCGGTGCCCGGACCGAGGATGTCGAGTCGATCGCCGGCTTCCGCGAGGGCCCGCTCCCGGACGGATGGGCCGATCGCCTCCGTGAGCGTCCCGGACTGGTCCCGATCGATGTGGCGGTCGACGTCCTGCGCGACGAGGCGATCGTCCCCCTGCAGGCGTTCCGCGCCTCGGGCGGATCGCCCTACCATCCCGGCGTCTCTTGATGGAAATCTGCCGGGTCTCGAGTGGGCAGCAGCAGGGGGTCGCGATTGCCCGGGCGCTCGTGAAGGACCCCTCGGTCGTCCTCGCCGACGAGCCGACCGGCAACCTCGATCGCAGGTCGGCCGACGAGGTTTTCGCGATCCTGCGGGCCTACCATTCGGAGGCCGCCTGCACGCTGATCGTCGTCACCCATGACCGCCGCTTTCTCCGCCCGGGAGACCGCATCGTCGAGATCGAGGACGGCCGAATCTCGTCCGAATCGGTCCAATAGGGGCTCCGCAACCTCTCCCTTTTCGTCGCGAACCGAAATTCCGTGGCGACCTGTCACGGCGCGGGGCCGTTCGCACATGATAGTGGAGGCGGGCTGTTATCCCGTCGTGTCGACCGTGCCGGTCGGGCTCGCATCCAGGGAGGCATCACGGTGGAAAACAGCGAGGATCGTGGAGCGCCCGTCGGGCCGTCGCGCCCGATGCGCGGGCTGTTCGTCGCCCAGTTGCTGGGCAGTTTCAACGACAACGCCTGGAAGCAGATCGTCATCTTCCTGGCGATCGCTGCGGCGTCGAGCCAGGCCCAGGGGCAGGAGCACACGGCGATCGCGCAGATCGTCCTGATGATCCCGCTCGCCCTGGTCTCGATTCCGGCCGGCGTGCTGGCCGACCGGTTCAGCAAGCGGACGATACTCGTCGCCACCAAGACCTTCGAACTTCTCCTGATGCTCGTGGGTATTGCCGCGTTGGTTGTGCAGCCGGCCGGTGGACCATTGATCCTGGGCGTGCTCGCGATGCTGGGCGTACAGGCGGCGCTGTTCAGCCCGGCGAAGTACGGGATCATACCCGAGCTGGTTCCTCGCGACCGGCTCTCGCGGGCCAACGGCCTGCTGGAGATGGGCTCGAACCTGGCGATCCTCGCCGGGATGGGCGGCGGGGCGATGCTCGTCGAGGCCGCCCGACGACTCGACACTCCGCTCTGGGTCGGCACGCTCTTCCTCGCCGGGCTCTCTGGTGTTGGGCTCTTCGCTGCGACGACGGTCCCGCACGTCCCGCCGGCGAGGGCCGAGGGCGGCCTGGTCGCGACGATCCGCCTGGGATGGGGGGCCATCCGCGCCGACCGCGTCCTCCGGCTCACGATCATCGGTCAGGTGATCGTTTGGGGGATCGGTAGCCTGGTCCCCGCACCGATCCTGCCGTATGCCTCGAAGATCCTTGGACTCAGCGAGGGTCCGGCGACCCTCCCACTGATCGCGCTCGGGATCGGCGTCGGCGTCGGCTGCTGGCTGTCTGGGCGGCTCTCGGGTGACCGGGTCGAGTACGGCCTGCTCCCGCTCGGCGCCCTCGGACTGACGCTCTCCACACTCGCCTTCGCCGCGATCGGGCCGAACCTCCCCGGCCTGGTCGTCATCATGACGATCATGGGCGGCTTCAGCGGGCTTCTGATCGTCCCACTCAACGCCCTTTTGCAGGACCGATCGCCCGACGATCGCCGGGGCGCCGTCATCGCAATGGCGAACGCGATCGTTTATGTCGGAATGCTCGGCGGCTCGGTCCTGGCACTGGCGCTCGGACACCTCGACATCCCCGCGAGGGGGACATTCGCTGGACTCTCCCTCTTGCTGCTCGGTGGATTCTTCTGGGCGATGACACTCGTCCCCGATGCCTTCTTCCGCTTCCTGCTGATCGGCCTGGCGCACACGGTCTATCGTGTCCGCACGATCGGCCGCGGGAACGTCCCGAAGACCGGCGGCGCTCTCCTTGTTCCCAATCATGTCTCGTTCGCCGACGGACTCTTTCTGTTCGCGAGCGTTGACCGCCCCATCCGGTTCCTGATCTACGCTCCCTATTTCGATCACCCGATCATCGGCCCGTTCCTTCGCACCTTGAAGGCGATCCCGATCTCGGCGGCCGGAGGTCCGAGGATGATCTTGCAAGCCTTTCGAGAGGCCGGCAATGCCCTCGACGCTGGCGATGTTATCTGCGTTTTTCCCGAGGGGCAGCTCACCCGGACCGGGATGATGGCACCTTTCCAGCGAGGGCTCCAACGGATCGTCAAGGGGCGGACCATCCCCATCATCCCGATCCACCTCGACCGGCTGATGGGGAGCGTCTTCGCTCCGGCGAGTCATCGGCGAATCCCCGAACGCATCCCCTACCCAGTGACGGTCTCGATCGGCCAGTCCATGCCGACGGACGCCTCGCTCTTCGAGATCCGACAGGCGATCACGGCTCTCGGCCAGGAGGCATGGTCTTACCGGAAACGCGACCGGCGGCCACTCCACCACGAGTTCATCCGACGCGCCCGACGGCACCCGTTCCGCCTCGCGCTGGCCGACTTTCAGACGCCTCACCTCTCGTACGCCAGGGCGCTTACCGCCGCGATCGCGATGGCCCGCGCACTCCGATCAAAGTGGGAGGGCCAGCCGGCGGTCGGGTTGCTCCTGCCGACGAGTGTGGGCGCCTTACTGGCGAACCTCGCCGCTGCGATGGCTGGCCGGGCGGCCGTCCACCTGAACTTCACCGCCGGACGCGCGGGGATGGAGTCCGCCGCCCGACAGGCCGGATTACGGACCGTCGTCACCAGCCGCGCCTTCCTCGAGAAGGGAAAGATCCAGCCGCCCGTTGGCGTCGAGCTGATCTTTGCCGAGGACCTCCGCGACGCGATCTCCGGCCGAGACCGTCTGGTCGCCGCCGTGATCGCGATGCTCGCCCCGTCACGATGGATCGAGCGAGCCGCGGGCGCCTCGCGCCCGGTCCAGGTGGACGACACCGCCACCGTGATCTTTAGCAGTGGTAGCACGGGCGAGCCGAAGGGGGTGGTGCTTTCTCACTTCAATATCGACGCGAACATCCAGGCGATCCGCGAGGCTTACCAAGTTCTGCCGGGTGACAGGCTGGCGGGCATCCTTCCTCTGTTTCACTCGTTCGGCTATACGATCTCGTGGTTCGCGGTCAATTCGGGGATCGGGACAGCTTGCCACCCGAGTCCGCTCGACGCCGCGGCCATTGGTGATCTGGTCCGTCGGTACGCGGCGACGCTCCTGCTCGCGACGCCTACGTTTCTCCAGCTCTACATGCGACGGGTCGCCCCGGCGCAGTTTGGCTCTCTCCGGTTGGTCCTCGCCGGTGCCGAGGCTCTGCCCGAGTCGCTCGCTCTTGGCTTCGAGGACACCTTCGGCATCCGCCCGATGGAGGGCTACGGGATGACCGAGTGCGCTCCGGTGGTCGCCGTGAACACATTCGACCACCGCGAGCCTGGCTTCTTCCAGCCCGGCTCCCGACGGCGGTACGTCGGCCGTCCCTTGCCGGGCGTTGCGGTCCGCGTGGTCCGAACCGAGACCTTCGAGCCCGTCGGGCCCGACACCGAGGGCCTGGTGATGGTCAAGGGACCGAACGTGATGCGCGGTTACCTCGGCCGCGACGACCTCACCGAGGCCGCCTTCATCGACGGCTGGTACAATACCGGCGACCTTGGCTCCCTGAGCGAAGACGGCTTCCTTCGGATTTCAGGCCGGCTCTCGCGGTTCTCGAAGATCGGCGGCGAAATGGTGCCTCACGGCCGGGTCGAGGAGGCGCTCCAGCAGGCGATTGGTCATCCTGAACCGGTGTTCGCCGTGACGGCCATCGGCGACGAGCGCAAGGGCGAAAAACTTGCCGTTCTGACCACCCTCGACGCTCCTGAGATCGACCGTGCACTCGCCGGCCTGGCCGCGCAAGGTCTGCCGAACCTCTTTATCCCACGTCGAGAGAACTTCATCCGCGTCGAGGCCATCCCGATGCTTGGTACTGGTAAGCTCGACTTGAAGGCCCTCCGGCGGATCGCCGAGGAATCTCTCGGCGCCGTCGGAGCGTCGGCCTGAGTTGCGGTGGAGAGGAGCGGCTCTCGATTTTCATGATGGTCCCTCCGAAAGCCGCGCACGGTTCATGTCCGAGCACGGGTTGGGCAAAACCGCTCTTCTCGCGGAATTCCCAGCGTACTGGACTCCTGCCTTCCTATTGTCGATGCGCCATGTGCCACCCAGAACGCCTCACGAGCCGCTCTCTTCTTTGTGCACCCGTATGAAGTGATCCGTGAACGTCGAGTGTGGAACGACGCCCGGGACGGCCGGCATGTGGCAGCCGAGGCATCCGGTTGAGGGGTTCACCGGGCAGACGGTTCGCGTCGGAACATCGCGGAGCGACCGGCGCCTCGGCCGATGTCGGGGGATGTCGGACGGGGCCAGGCTCCGCGAGTGGCATTCGAGACAGCGCGCCTCGTAATACTCCTCCGAGGTCGAGGCGTTGCGGTGGGGGTCGTGGCAGGTGAGGCAGTCCATCGCGCCGTCGCTCTCGGTGTAGCATCGACTCCAGGTGAGGGTCGTGCCCTGGAATCGGATAGCGAGTGGGTCGTCGCGGAGGACCTCGCGCCCGCGAGGGCTATGACATCCCGAGCAGAGCTGGACGATCTCCGGGCCGGTCGCCATCGACGGCCGTGCGATCGCCGGGTCGATCGCTTGCAGTTTCCCCTCAACGGCCAGAAGGTGGTTGCCGCCAGGTCCGTGACACCGCTCGCAGCCGATCGCCCGGTCGGCAGCACATGGACCGGTCTCCTCAGCGATCGACTTCGGGTCGGTGACATGGCAGAGCATGCAGCGACGGAGGTCGTCCGCATTGAGCGATTGGCCGAGGTACTCGTCGGGCTTTGGCGGGACGACCGGGTGTCCACTGGTCCGGTCCCATCGCGGGACGCGAGGTGAATCCCGTCCCTCGCCGGTTCGCCGGGGGTAGTCAGAGAGCCTTAGTTCGCGAGCCTGGCCGTTGGGCTCGCGGCCGACGAGCGTCATGGCCCGATCGCCCGAGCCGAACGCATATTGCACGACCGCCTTGAAGATCTTCCCGCCGGCGCGGGTCTCCTGGTGGATGCGGCCCTGATCGTCGCGGTGGAAGGCGTGGATCACCGAGGCGTCGGCCGGGTCGTGAACCGGCCTGTCAGGGACGGGCACCTTGCTGAAGTCGCGGGGTCGGGTGAACGTCTGGGCGTGACGAGAGGCCCACTGGGTGCGGACCCGATCGGCGTGGCAGGGTGAGCACGCCGCGGTGCCGACGTACGGCGATGGCTCGGGCAGGATCGGGTGCTCGTCGCGGAAGGTCCCGGTCTGCTTCAGGTCGATGCGGAAGGCACCGAAGTCTTTACGCTGGAGGTCGGCGCGGCTAAGGAGCCAGGCGATCTCGGGGCGCCGCGATTCGGACATCGCCTCGCGGAGTGGACCGATCGCCTCGACGGGGCGACCGGCTCGAAGCAGGGCACGGGCCAGTTCGGTGGCTGGGACGATGGGTGTCGGCGTACCCTCAGCGTGGACCGTGGGTCTTGGCCGGGAGAGGGCGCGGAGCCAGGTGTCGGCCGCGGCGGCGGGGTCGTTCTGCTCCAGGAGGATCGTTCCGAGGATCGCCTCGGCACGGGACTCCCACCCTGGGCGGCGGGCCAGTCTGACGGCGGAATGGCGGGCATCTTCCTGGCGGTCAAAGTTCAGGTAGAGGCGCGTCAGCTCGAACCGGGCCTCGTCGTGATCGGGGTCGAGGGCCAGGGATCCCTCGAGGACCTCACGAGCGGCGTCGCGCTTGCCGGATCGGAGCAGCGATTGACCGAGTACGCAGAGATCCTCGGCCTGCATTGCCGGAACGCCGAGCCGCTTGTAGATGGCGGCTCCGGCGTCGTCACGACCGGTTCGGATTAAGGAGCGGGCGAGGAACCGGAATGCCTCCTCGTCGTCGCGGGTCGCCTTGAGCCGACGCCGGGCCCACTCGGCGGATTGCTCCCAGTCCTCACGCTCGTAGGCGGCACGAGCCTGGACCAGGTCCTCAGTGGCTGCGAGTCGCCCCCGGGCCCACCACGAGAGTCCCGCGACGATCGGGACCGCCAGGAGGAGAATCAATGTCAGCCTTCGGAAGATCGGCGAAGAGCTTTTCGACATGAGATCGATTCCTCGGGCTGCGGGTTGTCAGAGGTCGGCCAGGATCTGCCGGCAGGCGGCTGCGGCCCTCGCCCAGCCCAACGCCTCACAGGTTGCCGCCAGCCGTCGGGTTGCGGCGCGGAACGTGTCCAGCGCCTTCGGATCGACGTTGTCGCCCGCAGCGGCCGAGAGGGCCGATCGGTAGTCGGCATCCACCTGGCGAAGCTTCGTCTGAGCCTCACGTAACTCGTCCCATCGGCGGCGATGGGCCTCGGCCTCGGCCCGGTGGCCCAACCGCGACTCGATCGCGGCCAGCCGATAATGTGCCGCGATCCGGTTTGGATCGAGATCCAGTGCCTTTCGGTAGGCCGAGGCTGCGGCTTCGACGTCCCCCGCCTGCTCGGCCTGCCGGCCCCGGTGGACCCAAACCTCGGGCTCCTCGTCAGCTGATGCAGGCAACTTCTCCATCGCGGCACGGAATCCCTCGCGATCGCCGGTCGCCTGAAGCATCGCCAGGTAGTCGCGCCAGACCCGAGGGTCGTCCGGTCGGATTCGAAGGCATTCCTTGATGTGGTGGAACGCCTCATCTCGCCGTTGGAGGGCCATCTCGGCGTTCGCCAGGGCCCGAAGCGCCTCGACGTCGGTTGGGTCGGCCGCCACGTACCGCGCCGCGGCCTCCCGTCGCTGTCCGGGCGCGACTCGCTCGACCTCCGACCGAACGCGCATCGTGAGTGCGCGAGGTCGATCGGCTGGCGCCGAGCGATCGAAGACCTGCCAGATGATCGGGTAGGCGTCTTCCCATCGATCCTCGGTCGCGTAGAGCTTCAGCAACTCCTGGCCCGCATCGTGATAGAGGCCCGTCTCAGGCGGGTGGAGCGGGTCGGCGTCAAGAATGGACTTCAGGACGGCCTCGGCGTCGCGGGCGCGGTCGGCCATCAAAAACGCCTGAGCGGCGCGATACAGGGAATCGAACCGCCTGGGCGACCAGTCGGGGACGCTTTCCAGTACTCGGGCGCATTCGAGTAATCGGCCCGAGGCAGCCAGGGCGCGGCCCAGGGCGATCCGGGCGTCGGCGTCGTGCGGCGAACGGCGGAGCGTCTCGCGAAGCTCGAGCACGCCGCGGTCAGCCTCGCCCCGGGCAATCCATCTTTCAATCGTCCGGTTGTCGGCGATCGGGCGAGTGTCTCGCAGGTACCACCAGAGGTTGAAGCCGGCCAGGCCGGCGAACATCCCCAGCTTGACCATGGCGAGAGCCACCCGGCGAAAGCGCACTCCGTGACGGACTCGGTCGGACGCGGGCAGACGGATTACCGGGCCCTCTCGGGAGGCAGACACATCGGGATTCATGAACATGATCGGTTCGTGGAAACAGGGTACGCCGCCATCAACTGGCTGAAGCCGCAATCTCTCCATCGTAACCGCGCCGGCCCGCGAGTGCGATGGCCGATCCGCTGTCTGTCATTAGCTCATCCTCTTGATCTCGCCTGTTCCCTGTGGTATTTCTCAATAGTTCTCCGACACTTCGATTTCGATCGATTTCATACGTCACGATATCAGGGTCAGCTCCATGGAGCACGCGACGCCGCGCCCGGCTCTCCGTATGCGCCAATGGTGGATTGCCACGGCCCCTGCCCTTGCCGTGTCCACGGCGATCCTGGTGGTCGTGGCTGCGCGAGGCCAGGGAAGGGACGCTGAGGCCGTCCGGAAGGCGGTTGAGGCCGGGCGTCCCGATGTCGCCGAGGCGCCGCTCCACCGATGGCTTCAGTCGTCCCCGCGATCCGCCGAGGCCCAGTACTACCTCGCCCGGGTCGCCGGCGCCGTCGGCGACCGAGAGACTGCGACTCACGGGATGGCAACCGCCCAGTCGCTCGGGCTTGACGCCGCGCGATCGGCCTGCCTCTTCGGCCTGTTCCTTGCTAGAGACGGCCGACCGGCCGAGGCTGAGCCCTACCTCCGGCGCGCCTTCGACGATCTCAAGGGTCCAGACCCCGAGCTGGCCGAAGCCCTCGCCCGAGCCTATCTCGGCAGTTTCCGACTTGAACGGGCCCGGTCCGTCCTCGAACGGTGGGCCCGCGAGTCGCCCGACGACGGCCGCCCCTACCTTTTGCTGACCGAGGTCGGGACCCGCACCGGTGACGATGCTCAGGCTGTCCTCGCCTACTACCGCGAGGCGCTTCGCCGTGACCCATCGCTGGCGCCCGCCCACCTCGGCTTGGCCGATCTGCTCCGCTCGATGCACCAGTACAACGATGCCGCCGACGAATACGATCGCTATCTGGCCCTTCGTCCCAAAGACCCGATGGGATACCTCGGCGCTGGGCTCAACGCGGTCGCGAGAGGCGAGCCCGGCCGCGCCTCGGAATGGCTCGACCGCGCCCTTCAACTCGCACCGACCGACCCAGCAATCCTTTCCGCACTCGCCGAGCGAGAGATCGCCGCCAGCCGGCTCGATCGCGCTCTCGATTACTGCGACCGCTCCGTCCGCTCCGATCCCTTCGATACGCAGGTCCGATACCGCCGAATGCTGGTACTGAATCGGCTAGGAAGGTCGGACGAGGCTCGCAAGGAGCGGCAGGCAATCGATCGCCTCCGCGCGGAACGTGCCGAGTTCGATCAGATCGGAGCAGCGCTGGTTCGGTCGCCGACCGATCCTGACCTCCGGGCGCGAGCCGCCGCCTGGCTGATGGCACACGGACGGGAGTCCGAGGCGATCGACTGGGCCCGGCTCGTCCTCACGGCCCGTCCTGACCACCCGGAGATGAATCGCCTCCTCGCCGACCACTACCGGAAGTGCGGCCAGCCCGGCCTTGCCAACCATTACGAGGCCCTCGCCTCGCCGATTGCATCGGGCTCCGCGAGGACTCCCTAGACCTTGCATCTGATTTGCTGGGTGGTTGATACCACCTCATTCGAGATCTTTCACCTGCGGAAGATCGGGCAGTCACGGGCAGTTTTAGCACAGCGAAGCCTTTGAGAAGCCGGCCCGAATTGGTCCGTACGCCGGCCCTAATGGTCCGTATTTCAACTTCGCCTGGCCAAAGGCGGAGCGTCTCGCACGGCACGGCCACGCCCTAGGGCTCTTCATCGCCCCGTGGTCCGCCCGGGATTGGGAAGTCGCGCCAGTACCACCAGCTATTGAAACTGGTCAGGCCGGCAAACATTCACTGCTTGCCCCTGGTTTCGCTCACCCAGCCATGCCCCCCCTGCTCCGGCCTCGGACGGATGGGGTCGATCTCGAACGTCCGGCCAGTATCGGTGAGGGGTACTTCAGCATTTACATCAGTCCGATCGGCGCGTCCGATCACGGGTTCGTCACGATGGCGGGTCCTACGATAATCCCACCTAACACAAAGGAGCCGCCATCCAGCAGGATGAGCATAGATGACCTCAACCCGCCGGCATTCGGACGACTGGGAGCAGCCTCTGGAAATTCCGGTCTATAAACACTTTACGCCAAACGCCGAGAAAGTCAGGATATGTTCCTGCTATTGACCGCTCGCCTTTGCTCATCGGGACTCAGCCGGCGGACTCTTTTCCACTGATCAAAGTTGGCCATCACCGAACTGAGATGGATTTTCCCCGTCGCTTTTCGGTGCGCGTACCGCGATGGCCTGACCTTTAAAGGGCCAAAATCTGATCGAGTGTGTTCTGACGACCCGTTGTCGCTGGAAGGCCATCCGGCGGTGAGGGATCGCAGTCAGAGAAAGCGTTCCGATTACTGGAAGGAGACTGCGGAAACGATTCTCACCGGGCGATGATCCGCGCAATCCCGAGGCGTCTCGCCATGAAAGAAGCCATGACGGGTGATTTTCTGAATTCCCGCGCCGGGATTTCGAAGAAAATGAACTTCAGCGCCCTGCTCCAACGGCCTCGACTTCCGCTGACTTCATCGACCGCTGTGGGGCGATCTCTTCGCGATAGACCGCCACATCATGAGGAGCCTCGATCCCGATCCGGATCTGGTTCCGGTCGATCTTGACCACCGTCACCACGATGTTGTCGCCGATGACGATCTTCTCACCCAGCTTCCTGCTCAGAACCAGCATGGTGATCTCCCGGTTGTGTACTGGCCTGTTCTTTGGATTCCCTGACTCACATCCCAATTCCGGCCCTCAACAGAGCACTTCTCATGCCGCCTTACATAAAACGAGTTTTAACGTCATCGTAAATCACTCTGAGAAAAGGCTTTAAAAGATTAGACAGCCGGCTCCCCTTGACTGGTTACTGAACATAAGAGTGTCACCTCAAGTGCTCGTTTCCCGGGACGATTGTAAAAAGGGGAAAGACAGGGATCACCCTGGGAATCCATCGTGTTGAAGGGGTCGAGGTGTGGCCCTGATCGAGATGGATGGGGAATGAGTCAAGGGCTGGGTGGTTGGCCCTGGAGAAGCTGGGGTTTCTTGATGGTTGCATCGACTTCCCAAATCAGCGGACCTGACACGTTGGCCCCTCGATTCTAAGGGGTCGGAAGCCCAGTGCGTCGGCTGCGACGCAATGGTATCGGATACCTCGGATCGTTCCTTGAACGGCCGTCGACCACTGGGACTGGATATGCAGATGACCGTAGACGCAGGCGCGGATGCCGGCACGTTCGAAACGATCGACGTATGAACTGGCACGGCCGTGGGGATCGAACGGCGGGAAATGCCAGAGGACGTAAATCGGGCGATCCGTCCCATTTCGGAGGCGGTCGGCGTGCGCGAGCGCGGATTCAAGGACGGCCGACTCACGATTCTCAGCAAGGCGGGCTGGTGTCTCGGCGTCCTCGGTGAGAACGGGAGCGCCTCTTGCTCCGCAAACGATTCGGTCGCCGACCTCGGCGGCGTCGCCATCGACCGCGATCATTCCACGTCGAAGGATCCGGCGCACGGGTGCCGGTCCGTTCCACCAACGATCGTGGTTGCCAGGGGCGAGGACCTTGATTCCGGGGAGCCCACCCAGCCATTCGAGATCGGGCTGGACCTCTCTATGATTGCGTGCTGATGAAAGGTCGCCGGGCAGCAATACAACGTCGTCCGGGTGGACTGTGTCGTGCCAGGCACGCTCGATCCGGGCGGCATGGTCGTGCCATCGTCCGGCGTACCGATCGCGGCGATCGGGTCGGCCGAAGGAGAGGTGCAGGTCAGAGATCGCCCAGAGACGGCTCACGAGAAGAACGGCCCGGCTGGCTCGCCGACGAAGGGGTTCGACCGGCGCTCTGCCCCGATCGTGGTGGCCGGTCCGTGGCCCGGGTAGACGAGGGTGTCCTCCGGCAGGATGAAGAGTTTTGAGCGGATACCCGACCTCAGCTGGGCGAAGTCGCCGCCGGGGAAGTCGGCCCGGCCAACCGATCCGGCGAAAAGGACGTCGCCGCCGAGAACGATCGGAGGGGAAATCCCCTGGGCGATGTAGACAACCGATCCCGGGCTATGTCCGGGAACTTCGCGGACAAGGAACGAGAAACCAGCCGCGTCGATCTGGTCTCCCTCTTCGACCGTCCGGTCGGCCGGCGGGCTGGTCACAGGCAGGCCGAATGGTGTGCTGAGGTTGAGATCGGGGTCGGAGAGCATTGGCTCGTCGTACCGGCCAATCACGAGTGGTGCGTCAGGGAAGGCTTGCTTCATCACCGCGTTCCCGGCAATATGATCCACATGCCCATGTGTGTTCATAATCATAGCCGGAGTGAGTTTCTCTCGCTCGAGGAACTTCAGGACCGGAAGGGTCTCGAAGCCGGGGTCCACGACCAGAGCGGTGGAGGCTCCCTCACGTCGGAGGATAAAGCAGTTCTGTGCGAACGGGGCCGACTCCACGATCTCGATCGAATAGTCCGGCACGGCATCAAGACTCCTGATTTCCCAGAGCGTGCACCTGGCGCGGGGCCGAGGGCGCACCGGATTGAAAAGTTGACCAAGCCTTGTAAGTCGGTGAGCTCCTGACCCGTCCGGTTATAGCAATCAAACCGGGTTTGGTTCCATCCCAGGTGCTTTACGGGTCTGTCTCGCCTTTGGTCCGGTAGTTGCTCCTGTCGAAAATCGAGGAGATTCGCGAGAGCCATGGCCGCGAGAGACGGGCGGAACGGGCTCCCCGAATCCGATAGGTCGACGCCCGAGGGAGCATCGACATCTCTCCCAATCCATCGTCATAATGGGATACACGAGGGCAAGTTCAAGACCCGAACTCCCCTGATGATCCCCGTGGCACACCTGGCCCGCGGGCCGAAAGCGAACCTCTCATGGCAACCCCAATGACTGGGCCCGTCCTTAAGAGGAACGAATCGAGGAACGGAGGCCGGAGCCGCGTGTTACCGAACCTGGAGATGGAACGCTTCAAAAGCCCGCGCCGATACTGGCTCGTGTTCGGCATAGCGAGTGGCCTGGCACTCATCTGGACCGCGGGCCCCGGTCGCTTCTCGGCGGAGCATCGAGAGATCGGATCGAGTCCGGCGTCGACCGTTCCGTTGTCCCCCATTTCCGACGACTCGCCTTCAATCGAGGTTTCGGGCGCCCCGCGTCCGCCCGCTGTCGCTCTTGTCGAGCCGACGGAATCCCCGGACCTGGTGGGGACCGCGGCGCATCGGGCCCTGGAACGAATCTCAGGCGACCAGCTTCCCGAGGCCCTGGATGCCCCAATAGCCCGCGCCCTGCGCGTCATTGAGGAATGCCAGGAGCGATACGAGAGGGTCCGAGACTATGTCTGCACCCTCGAGAAGCGTGAGCGTATCGACGGTCGGCTGGGCACCCCGCACATCATGTTTATGAAGGCCCGGACGCAACCCCGGAGCGTCTACCTGAAGTTCCGCAAACCCGCAGCCGGCCGGGAGGCCATTTACATTGAGGGAAGGCACGACGGCAAGGTACTCGCCCATGACGTTGGCCTTGGCCGGCTGATCGCAGGGACCCTCCATCTCGATCCACTAGGATCGCGAGCCATGTCCGATTGCCGCCATCCGATCACAGAGGCCGGAATCGGTCCATTGCTCGAAACTCTTGAGGCACGGTGGACCGCTGAACTGGACGCGAAGGAAACCAATGTCGAGTTCTGCGAGAAGATGGTTGGCTCACGGCCTTGCCATCGAATCACGGTCACTCACTCTCGGAAGAGCCCTGACTACATGTTTTATCGCGTCCACCTCTACATCGACGATGCCATTGGACTTCCCATACACTTCGAAGCTTTTGACTGGCCCGAAGCCTCCGATGCCGAGCCACCCCTGGTCGAGGAATACTCCTACAACGACCTGAAACTGAATGTCGGACTCACAGAGATCGACTTCGATGTCTCGAATTCCACTTATGCCTTCGGTCGATTTTGACCCATGACTTCCCGCAATCCACCGTGAGTCATCGATAAGATTGAGTGGATGATGGGCTTTCGTGCCTAGATAAACTTCAATCAGGCTGCACGACCGGCCAAGGCTGGGGTTGGGGGCCATTTCTTCCGACGGGTTTTCCCGATTGGGTTGAACCGCGCATTCCTCACGATCGGAGCGGTTGCTGTCCGATACTAAAACTAGCTCGGGTGACCGAGGCTCGAGGAGGGGACCGGGAGGCATGGTCTCCTCGCGGGTTTTCCCGGCGGAAAATGGGGGTCGGCGGGGTTCGATGGGGAGACGGAAGGTCCCTTGGCAGGGAGACGTCTCTTCGATAGAATCCGCCCCGCCTCGACGGAACCGGATCGGGGCCGCATCTTCGCTTCCTCTCACTTGCCCTGTCCGGATCACCTCCGACCAACCGCTGCCGCCGGGGTCGCAGGTTTAATATCGCTCTGACAGGATGTCCCAGGGCGGCTCGACGGTCGTAGATCGTCCGTTCGGCCCCATGGAAGGAGGCGCGATGAACACGTTCCCCACCTCCCCGGCGCAAACCCGCGTGCACATCCGGTGGATGATCCGGCGCGACATGCCCGAGGTCCTTGCCATCGAGCACGCGAGTTTTGAGTATCCGTGGTGCGAGGAGGAGTTCCTTCGCGTCCTGCGGCAGCGGAACTGCATCGGGATGGTTGCCGAGCACGGTGAGCGAATCGTCGGATTCATGATCTACGAATTGCACCGGAACAAGATTCATGTGCTCGATTTCGCCGCCCACCCCGAATTCCGACGTCGAGGTGTCGGTAGGCAGATGCTCCTGAAACTCGTCGGCAAGCTCTCGGCACAGCGGCGGAACCGGATTGCTCTGTATGTCCGTGAGACAAACCTGGCGGCCCAGCTTTTCTTCCGGGTCAACGGCTTCCGCGCTGCCGAGGTCGTCCGCGAGCATTACCTTGACACGGGCGAGGACGCTTATCTGATGTTCTACCACCTCGACGAGTCGATTCTCGAGGAGGAGCGGGTGACGTCGAACCGAATCGCCCGGCAGTTCGGTGGGTGACCACCATCGCCCGATGCTGGGTGTCGAGCGTAGAGTGAGAATCACCTGGTCCAAAGTGATGGATCGTTTCAAGGAGGACCTCGTAGGTCGGCCAGTGGCCTGCCGTCGAGGTCCTCTCGCCTGCGCGGATTTCAGGAGACTGCCGCTGGCCCTGGCGGTCCAACCGTTGAATAATTCCAGAGGCCGTGCCCACAGGGCCTGCTTCCGGAGTCCGTAGATTCATCATGCGCCCAACCAATCCAGACGATTGTCGACCGTTCGTCGTTCCAGGCCGCCCGATGGGCCTGGCTCTGCTTGCGGTCGGTCTAGCCTGGGGCGCTTCCAGGGCGATCGAAAAAGTCGTGGACGGCCCATCGAATGCGGCCAGCCTTTCGATGGCGATCCTCGAGGCC
Source organism: Planctomycetales bacterium (assembly GCA_027435495.1). Taxonomy (GTDB): domain Bacteria; phylum Planctomycetota; class Planctomycetia; order Isosphaerales; family Isosphaeraceae; genus JAKAUH01. The sequence continues at coordinate 4,050 of DAHZZC010000419.1, read as the reverse complement.
GGTGCCATCTCGCTCGGCTCGGGACTCCTCGGAATCGTGATCGAGCAGGCGGCCGCGATTGCCTCGTCTCGACTCGAACAACAGGATCGAGCCGAGCGAGTCCGGACTGAACTCGCTCGACGCGCCATGGCGGCCCTTGAGACGATTGCCGAAGAACTCGTACACCGTACCCCGACTGCTCCCATATCGCCGACCGTCGGTGACCGGGCTCGCCTGCTGGCCGAGATCGACCAGGCGCTCCAGGCGGCTCAGCTCCTCGAGGCCGGTACGCTCCTTGACCAGTTCGCCGACCGCTTCCCAAACGACCCTGCAATCGCCAAGCGTGCGGAAGGGCTGGCTCTTGCCCGTCGCGAGGCCATCGAAGGCAACCTTGCCGAAATCCAGGCCGCCCGTCGAGTGAATGATCCCGCCCGAGTACTGGAGCTTTACCGGGGGCTGGGTTCTGACCTCGAGAACGGACGTAAGGATGAGCTGGATCGCGAACTCTCACGATGGTTCCTTGAGGTCATCCATCGACGGCTTCGTGGCGGTCGGATTCAGGCGGATCTCGTCGAGTTGGCGACGATGGTTGCTGAAACCTTCGCCCGGACCGTCGAGGGAGCGAGCTTGCACGCCTCTCTGCCAACCCTCCGGCGGAGCGTTGGCCTCTGCCCGAGGTGTGCCTCTCCCTACTCCGGAACGGCTACCGCATGCCCGAAATGTCTGGCGGTGACGGTCGCCGGCTCAGAGCTCAGCCACTCCGAATCCGACCCCGAGGACGACGAAATACCAGCGCAATCGGCCGAGGAAGGTGGGCCTGATGCCGATTGGGTGTTCTATGACGACGACGACAGGGATGGACCGCCCCGGTCTGCTTGACGCGGCCCGGGGCGTCGGCTAGGGATGATTGATCACCATTGAGGCCGGGTCTCGTCCCGGACGTCCCCTTCGGATCCTGGAAAGGACCGCTCCATGCTCCGCCGATCCCTCCCGGTTTGGCTGGTTCTCGTGTGCGTTGCCGGCCCCCCGGCGCGGGCCCAGTTGCCATTTGCGAGGGATCTGATCCCCGGCCGGACGCCCCTCGAGAGGACCGGGCTCGAGCGAACCTGGTTCTCCGTAATTCCGCTGATCGGGTCGGAGCGGCTTGTCCAGATCAGTCGGACGTCCGACCTCCTCTTCGCACAGACATCTCTGGCCCGGTTGCATACGATCGACCCCGAAACTGGACGTATCCTCTGGTCGGCCGAAATGGGGGGGCGCACCGGATTCGCTGCCGGGACGGCCGCCAACACCTGGGCGGTTTTTGCCACCAGCGCGAACACTCTCTACGGCCTCGATCGCGGTACGGGCCGAATGCTCTGGAAGGTCGACCTTGGCACGCTCCCTTCGAGCACTCCTGCTTGCGACGACTCTCGGGTCCTTGTTGGGATGAGCGACGGGATGATGAAGGCCTTCCGGCTGAAGTACCTGGATAACAAAGGGAGTGAGCACATCTACGACAAGCCCATTCCCTTGTGGTCGTACCATGCTGGCAAGGCGATCACGACTCGGCCGCTGCCGGCCGAAAAACTGGTCGCATTTGGCGGGGGGGACCACAAGGCGTGGGTTGTCCTGGCCGACGACCCGACCGTGATCTATCGCTTCACGACCGGCGGGGCGATCGGCGAAGGGCTGGGCGCTTATGGAGCTCGGACCCTGCTGATCCCTTCCGCTGACAAGCTCCTCTACGCGACGGATCTTGTAACGGCCAAACCGCTCTGGAATTTCCCGAGCGGCGCCCCGATCGAGCAGGCCCCGCTGGTCGCCGGCGAGGACATCTATGTGATCAACACCGAGGGCAGCCTGTCCAGCCTCGACCCGAAGTCCGGCGAGCCTCGATGGACCATCTCCACCCAGGGTGGACAGCTCATCGCCGTCTCGCCCACGAAGGTCTATCTCCGCTCGTATAACCTTGATCTTTTTGTCGTCGATCGGGTGACCGGGCGGATCGTCATCGATCCGGCGGCCACTCACCTCCGAGCTGGGCTCAACCTTCGAGAATACCCGCTGTACCTCGTGAACCGCTTCAACGATCGGATTTACCTGGGAACGCGATCCGGGTTGATTCTCGCACTTCGCGAGATCGGCCAGGTCCGGCCGCAACTGCTTCGTGACCCGAAGCAACCGCCGTTCGGCTTCATCCCGCCCGAAGGCATCGAGCTTAACCCGCCGCCGCCACCCGAAACGCCGGCCGAGAACACCACCCCCGAGCCGGCCGCCGACGCGGCCGCTCCTGCCGGAGGCGAGGCCAACCCACAGTCCTGAGTCGGTCCAACATCCGCGAATTCTGCAACCGCCCGATCCCGCGACCGTCCCATCATATGGCGATCGTGGGATGGGGCGGTTTTTGTTTCTGAATTGCAACGACTCGGTATCGCATCCGCGTTCATGACGAAGCCGAATCTTGATGCCTCACACATCGCCTCAAATCCATCTCGAAAACTTCACGAATCTCGCATAATCAGGCGCGCCGGATCAAATTCTACGAAGCAAGGATTGCCAAATCGAGTTGACCGGCGGCATCTAGCCGTGGATCGCGCTTACTAAAATCGCCAGCGTGTCGACATTCAACGCCAGTAGGCCCGCTGCTTGATTAAAATTGTACACAACACTCATTTGGTGGAGTCTTGATAGCTACTATTGCCCTGACGGCATGAGAAGCAACTGACCGAATCTGGATGATGCCCGGGCGATCTGGAATCTACGGATCGCCTCCTCTTCCCGGTGTTTTCGGAGCAAAAATCGGCGAACCCCATCGACTTTTCATGGCTGTCGTCTCCTGGAACAACTCTGAAAGAAAACAGGTTTTGGAAAGAGAGGCTCATGGTGAATCGCGTCCTGTTCATCGCTGCTGCCGCTGTGTTACTGATGATCGAACCGGTTCATGCGGATATCGTCTGGACTCTGCCCGGGAGCTATACCGGGAATCCTTTGGCCACCTCCTACACCTTCACCCAGAGTGGCAACGACCTTACCGCTTACGGCTACAATTCGACGGCAACGATCTCGAGCATGCCTGAATCCCTATTGCTTACCGGTACGACAGATCTTTCCGCCAAGAACGGGGGCATTGGTGAAACGGGTGTCGGGATTCAGTCCGATTCCCAAAAGGAGATCAATACAACAAGCACCGTCGCGCTCGATCTCAGCAGTTCGTACTCGAGCGCTTACGGTGATGTGACAATCACCATCGGTAGTGTTCAGAAGAACGAGGGCTTCGCGGTCTTCGGTGGCTCGCTGCCGACCAGCACCCCGACCACGGGTTCGCCCTATAAACTGTCCGATTACCTCGGCCAGTTCACCAATAGCGGGTCCTCCAATGTCGTCTATACCTTTATCGTTACGCCGACTGAGATGGCCGCTGCGAAGGACGTCCTCTACGTGACGGCCGCTTCCGGCAACGTGGTCATTCAGACCGTCGCCATGTCCAGTGTTCCTGAACCCGGAACGCTGACCATGCTGTTTACGGGTCTGGCCTCGGCCACTGGTCTGGGCTGGTATCGTCGCCGAAAAGCGGCTTGAAACCGCAATTCGCCTTCCTGGAGACCAATCCAGTCGAGCAAGGGGCGTCGGGGATTTCCCCGGCGCCCCTCGATTTCGTTTGCGGTCGAGTCGCTAACGTTGAGGGCCTGCCCTGCCCCCGCTGGCTGTTTCCGTGATAGACTGGGAGCCGAACGGGCGTGGGTCCGAGGCTCGCTGAACTTCCGGATACATCTCGATGGCGATGGCAGAAATCGACGACCAGACCAACCTTTGCGTGGCCGTGGAACTCGGCCCTCGATCGTACGTGATCCGGGTGGTTTCCGGCCGGTCCGGGGAATTTGGTCCGTTCGTCCACGAGGCGCTCGGGGCGACGTGGGCTGGGCGCTCGTGCCGGTCGGTGCTGATCGTCACCGATGAGCATCTCGAGGCACTCGGGATCCTCGAATCCTATCGCGATGGGCTCGCGAAGGTAGGCATCGCGTCAGACTTGGCCGTGATCCCACCGGGTGAAGCGAGCAAGTCGTTCGCCATGGCGTTGAGGCTCTACGA
>DAHZZC010000418.1 GCA_027435495.1 Planctomycetales bacterium | reverse complement strand
ATCGGTTCAATCCAGGAAATCCGTAGGATCGCCCAGATTCCTTTCATCGGAATCACATCCGGTGTACCACACCTCAATAAAATGACCTTCCATCGCGTCTAAAAAGGAAGCGGCTCTTCCCGGCAATCGCCATTCGGATAGATCTCCCCTTCATGAAGTCACCCAATGCTCCATCGACACACCAGATTCCCTGATAACCCTGCGAGTGATTGTCCCACGTTGCAAAAGCGCGCGAACGAAGCCAACCTTCACGGTTTCTTCATCAATTGCGGGGGAGCTGGACATCGCAAGAGCGCGCGAACGAAGCCAACTCGGCTCTTTGTCGATGATGCCATGGTAGCTTGAATGTGTGATTCCGTTGAATAGGTTGTTGAGATATCCGGGGCGATGTCTTTTGAAGGGCCCTTTGGTAACGTGGAAGGATCACGCCGAGGAGGGAACGGGCATGGCATACGGGATCGTGATGGCGGTTGTGGCGATCTTGGCGCAGGCGCCGGATGGGAAGGTCCGGTTTGAGAAGGCACGGCCCGTCGCGGCCGGGTCGAGGGCTCCAGCACCGGACACGCTGAAGGAGGCACGTCGCCTGCTCCACAACGGGCGGTATGCCGAGGCCGAGGAGGCCGTTGCGGCGGTCGAGTCGTCAGCGGGCAAGGAGCCGGGCAAATTGACCCCGGCGCTCCGGTCGTCGATGGCGATCCTCCGGGCGGAATCCCAGTCGAGCCAGGGGGAATACGGGAAGGCGATCGAGACCCTCAAGGCGGCCGAGTCGGCCGACCCCGCCAATCCGCACCTGCCCGCCCGGCTCGCCGAGATCGCCATCATCCGGGGCGACTGGGACGCCGCCGATGCCGCGATCGCCCGCGCCCGGAAGATCGACACGGATGACCTCGCCGCCCGATGGGCCGAGGCCCGGCTGCTCGACCTCCGCGGTGAGACCGAAAAGGCGGTCGCCGCCTGCAAGTGGTTCGTCGAGCGGTACAACCTCCGCCAGGCCGAGATCGCGCACGACGCCGAGGCCCTGCTTATCGTCGGCCAGGCCTCGGAGCGTTACTACCGGGCCTCGGCCCGCGGCGAGGAGCTTGCCGAGGCGCTCAACGACGTCATCAACCAGGTCTACGACGCGGCGCTCCGGGCCGATCCCGATTGCTGGCGTGCCCCCTGGCTCGAAGGCCGGCTCTTCCTCTCGGGCTACAACGAGCGCGCCGCTTCCCGCGAACTCGCCCGCGCTCAGGAGATCAACCCGCTCTCGCCCGAGATCCTGGTCACGCTCGGCCAGAATGACCTTCAGGGCTACAAGCTCGCCGCGGGACGCAGCAAGGCCGAGCGCGCCCTGGAGGTCAACCCCCACTACGCGCCGGCCTATATCCTGCTGGCCGATCTGAACATCTCCGACGAGCGATTCGTCGAGGCCCACGAGGCGGCGCGGAAGGCGGTCGCCGAGAACCCCCGCGACATCGAGGCGCTGGCCCGGCTCGCGGCGACCTCGCGATTGCTCGTCGACCCGATCGGTGCCACCGCCGCCGAACTCGCCGCTACAGCGATCAACCCGCGCCCGGCCGCCTTCTACGCGGCACTCGGCGAGCGGCTGGCCGACCGCCGCAAGTACCACTCGGCCGAGCGTGCCTTCCTCCTCGCCGCCGCCGCCGACCCGCTTCGAGCCGATGCCCCGATCGGCCTCGGGATGCTCTACATGCAGGTCGGACGCGAGGCCGAGGCCCGCACCCTCTTCGACGCCGCCTTCGCCGCCGACCCCTTCAACGTCCGCGCCGACAACATGATGAAGGTCCTCCGCCACATGTCGGCGTACACCCCGATCGACTCGAAGCATTACACCGTCGTCGTCGACCCGACGCAGGACGAACTGCTCGGCCGGTACATGTCGAAGTACCTCGAATCGATCTACCCGACGCTCACCTCCCGCTTCGGCTACGTCCCGCCCGAGCGGACCAAGATCGAGATCATGAAGGACCACCAGTGGTTCAGCGGCCGGACGATCGGTCTGCCGTTCGTCCCGACCGTCGGCGCCTGCACCGGCCGCGTTGTCGCGCTCGCGAGCCCGAAGGCCACACGCCAGCCGTTCAACTGGGCCCGCGTCCTGACCCACGAGGTCACGCACGTCATCACATTGCAGCAGACCGAGTTCAACATCCCGCACTGGTACACCGAGGCCCTCGCCGTTGAGAGCGAGGGCTACCCGAGGCCCCAGGAGTGGAACAAGATGCTCCTGGAGCGTGTTCCGGCACGCAAACTCCTCAACCTCGACAACATCAACCTCGGCTTCATCCGCCCGAAGGAACCCGAGGACCGATCGATGGCGTATTGCCAGGCGCAACTTTATGCGCGTTACATGCTCAAGCGATTCGGCGAGGATTCGCTGATCAAGATGTTGATGGCCTATCGCCGCGGCCTGACAACCGACCGGGCCATCACCGCCTGCTTCGGCGTCGAGAAGGCCGACTTCGAAAAGGGATACCTGGCCTACCTCGACGAGGTCCTCCAGACGATTCGGACGCGGGTCGACGAGGAGAAGCCGCTGAAGTTCTCGGAACTGGAGCGGCGGCTCAAGGCGAAGCCGGAGGATCCCGACCTCAACGCCCAGATGGCCTACGAGTTCTTCGCCCGACGGAGCTACAAGGAGGCTCGACCCTTCGCCGACAAGGCGCTGAAGTTGAAGCACCACCAGCCTCTGGCAAGCTACGTCAAGGCACGGCTGCTTCAGGTGATCGGAGACGACGACGCAGCGCTGGCCGTCCTGGAGCCGGCTCTCGATCCGAAGCGACCGAACGAGCGAGTGATTGACCTGCTCGCCGAGCTAAAGCTGAAGGCCGGCGACCTTGCCGAGGCCGAGCGACTCTATGAGATGGCCCGCAAGGACGACCCCTACCACTCCAAGTGGATCGCCGGCCTGGCCCGGGTGCATCTGCGTCAGAAGCAGACAGCGAAGTTCCTCGACGATCTGGCGATGCTCGCGAACAACGACGCCGACGACATCAAGGTCCGCTCGGTGCTCGCCGAGAAACACCTGGCCCTCGGACATTTCGATCAGGCCGCGAAGTGGGCCAATGAATGCCTCTACATTGATGTCTACGGCCCGACGATCCACGTCGTGCTCGCCGATGCCCTCGTCGGCGGGAAGAAGTACGCCGAGGCGATCGAGGAATATCAGACCGCCATCGAGCTGAAGATCAAGAAGCCGAACGACGTTCGGGTGAAGCTGGCTCGGGCGCAGCTCGAAAAGGGTGACCGCCCCGCCGCGAAGGAAACCGTCGAGGGCATCCTCCGGGAGGACCCCGAGCATCCCGAGGCCAAGGCGCTGCGAGACGAGATCGAAAAGGAGAAATCGCCGAAATGATGACCGCCGCGGTCGATTTCGACGCCGAGCGAGTCCGCCTGATCCTCCGCGACCTGGAGCGGACGATTGGCGGCACGCCGTATCGGCCCTCGCTCCGCCTGGAACGCGGACCGGAGGCCCTGGCCGGCGTCGTCATCCGAGGCGTGGCGACCCGGATGGGCATGGTCCGGCTCGGTCTCCGGATTGCCCGGCAGGCCATCGAGGCCGAGTCCATCACCCTGATCGAGGCCAACCAGGTTGACGTGGAGGGCCGGGACCTCAGCGTGGTCGAGATCGATCTTGTGG
>DAHZZC010000417.1 GCA_027435495.1 Planctomycetales bacterium | reverse complement strand
ATCCCGTCCGATTTGTGATGGCTGGGGTTCGCCGATCTTTTTTCGGAGGGCGCGCCGGGTCGTGACCGGGTCAATAGCCCGTGTAGGAGCCAGCTCCCGCTGGCGACCCGGACGAAGCTCAAGGTGACGCGAAGATCGCCGGCTGGAGCCGGCTCCTACACGAGGCAAAAGGGTCCTGTCGAAACTCGGGGCCTTGCGTACGACCTCCGAGACCAAAAACCCCACTCACCGCGTCACTCGATAAATCGTCCCCGAAACCGCCCGGCCGTCCTCGGTGCTCGCCGAGGCCGACTCGACCCGGCAGGTCAGCCCGAGCGATCCCACCGCCTTCGGAAAGGTCTCATCCGCGACCCGGTACGGACTCGAAATCAGTCCGACACCGTCCGGAGCAAGCATCGTTGCGAGGACATTTGCAACCAGCGGGACGAGTCGCATTTCATAGGTCACATCGGCGCCCAGGATGATCGGGTAGCGGTCGCCGGGAAGGTCGCGCCAGTCGAGGAGTCCGGTCGAATAACACTCGGGCTCGAAGCGGTTCTCGACCGCCGATCGCGCGACGAAATCGAGGGGCGTGCGGTCGTAGTCGGTGAAGTGAACCTTCATCCCCCGGGCAACCGCAACCAGGCCCGCGAGCCCGAGCCCGCAGCCGATCTCCAGCGCCTGGACGTTCCGTCCCTCCGACCAGGGCTCGCGCGCCACGGCCTCGGCCAGCAGGTAGGCACCCGGCCAGAGATAGGCCCAGTACGGCATGTAATCGTCCCGGCGATTCCAGGCCAGGACGTCCGGATCATCCAGCAAACGGTCCGGATCCGCCGGCCGGACCAGCCGGATCGCACACCCCCCAATCGTCAGCGACGATACCACCACCGGCCCCGAATACAACGTCGCCCCCTCAGGACCCATCCATCCGCCTCCCCGTCGCTGATGTCCCGCCAATTTCCGTTGCTTCGCGATCGGATCGTTGACGATCCCCTCAATCGCCGATTATAATTCGGTCGTCGTTGAGATTGAATCTCAATTGCAGGCCAGCCGGTGGGCCGGGCCTGATTGCCGAGCGAGGGAAGCGATGCGACGATCGGCCAGGGAGATGCGGCGGACGATGGTGGTCCTGCTGGGAATATTCGTCGTCGCGACGGGAATGGAGGTCCGGGGCCAGTCGCCTGGGGCCGAGATTTCGGGCGTGGTCCGGATGCCGGAGATTTGCTCGCCGTCGGTGAGTCCGGCGGTTGTGTATCTGGAGCCGGCCTCGGGATCGGCGCCGGTCGTGGCCACTCCCGACGCTTCGGGACAATCGGCGGTCGCCCTGGTGAATCAGAAGGGGTTGCAGTTTGCCCCGAGGGTGCAGGCGGTGCAGGTTGGGCGGGCGGTCCGGTTCACCAATCAGGACACCGAGACGCATAACGTTCACGTTGTTTCGCCGGGGTTTTCGTTCAACCAGTCGATGAGCCCGGGGAACACCCAGGACTTCACGCCCGAGAAGCCGGGCGTGGTGGTGCTGGCGTGCGACGTCCACATTCATATGAAGGGTTACGTGGTTGTCTGTCCGACGCCCTGGTATTCGGTCTGCTCGGCGAAGGGACGATTCCGGATCGAGGGAGTGCCCGACGGTCGCTACATCCTGAATGTCTGGCATGAGATGGGCGAGCCGCTGAGGCAGGAGATCGCCGTTCAGGGCGGTCAGCCGGTCGATCTTCCGGAGCTGGTGCTGACCGGGCCGAAGGCTCGGGCGGGGAGCGTGGCGGCGGCGGCGCCGGTCCGGCCGTGGGCCGAGGTTGTCGATCGGATCGGGATGTTGCTGACCGCGAGCCGGCAGGCCGCGACGCGGAAGGGGCAGTTGAAGGCGGCGCGCCGGTTCGCTGAGGACGCGTACTGGGCGGAGTTCGAGGCGTCGGACATGGAGGTCGCTGTCCGCCGTCATCTTGGGTTTGCCCGGGCTGGCGAGCTGGAGCTCGGCTTTCGGCGATTCCAGACGGATGTTCGGGCGGTTGCCGAGGGGCGCACGCCGGCCTCGAAGCTGGAGGAGCGGAGCCACGACCTGCTGCTCGATCTTCTGGCCGCGGCCCGGGAGTTGATCGATCGCGGCATTCCCGACGCGGCGCACGAGCATCCGACCCGCAAGGATTCGGCCGAGGAACTGCCGACACGGGTGAATTTGACCGATCTCGGCGGGGTCTCGGGCGATCCGAGCGAGCTGCTACAGAACCTCCGTCGTGGTTTTCGTCGGATTGTCGAGGTCGCCGATCGCGAGGGGGCGGATGAGGCCTCGTCGGAGCTGACCTCGGTCTACATGACCGACTTCGAGCCGATTGAGCGTTACCTGCTGGGTCGGAGCCCGCAGTCGGTCCGTCCGCTGGAAATCACGTTCAACGCGATACGGGGCGAGATCAGCCAGGGTTTGCAGGGGCTGCCGCTCACCGACCGGCTCGACCGGCTCAACAGCGAGGTGGATGCCCTGGTTGCCCGGCTCGAGGCCCGTCCGGCGGGTGCCTTCGGGACGGCGTTCCTGGAGTCGTTTGTCACGATCGTCCGCGAGGGTGTGGAGGTGATCCTGGTCCTCGCGATGCTGATCGCCCTCGTCGCCCGAGCGGGGGAACCCTCGGCCGAGACACGGGCCCAGGCGATGCGGGCCATCTGGACCGGTGTGGGACTCGCCCTCGTCGCGAGCTTGCTGACGGCGGTCGGGCTGAATCTGCTCGTCGCGACGGCCCAGGGACGGGCGCGTGAGGTCGTCGAGGGGGCGGTCATGCTGGCCGCGGCCGGCGTGCTCTTTTACGTGAGTTACTGGCTGGTCTCGCAGTCGCAGGCGAAGCGCTGGATGGACTTCCTCAAGCGGAGCGCCCACAAGGGCCTGCAATGGGGTGGCGGCGGAACGCTCGCGATCACGGCGTTCCTGGCCGTCTATCGCGAGGGCGCTGAGACCTCGCTGATGTACCAGGCCATGCTCGGCAGCCAGGGGACGACCCGGCCCGGATTGCTCGGCCTGGGAACCGGGCTGCTGCTCGGGCTCGCGGTGCTGGCGGTCGTCGCGGTCGCGGTTCGGGCCACGAGCGTTCGGCTGCCGATGGCGACATTCTTCAAGGTCTCGGGCGGGTGCCTGTTTGCCCTCGCCGTGATCTTCGCCGGCAACGGTGTCTTCGCCCTGCAAACCGCGGGAATCCTGCTGACCACCCCCCTGCACTGGCTTGGCGACGGGCTCCCGATCGCGGGGCTCTATCCCAACGTCCAGGTCGTCTCGGTTCAGGGTCTGCTCCTGGCCGGTGCGGCGCTCTCGTGGGTGGTGATCCCCCGAGCCTCGGTCGCGGCTCGCAAGGAGTCGCCCGCTCCCGGCTCGCCGATCCCGGCCTGACCTGACCCGCCCCGCACGCAAGCTAGCTGGTGAACGAGGAACCTGGCTCATGTCTCAGCGATGGCTCGGCCCGTTGATGGTCTTTTTGATCCTCGGCGGCGTGGCGATGGTCCTGTTTTTGAACCTTAATCTCAAGGATAGCGGTCCGCGTCTGCCCTCTGGGGCGTCTCCGCCGCCGGCGCCAGAGACGGTCCGCGGTGTCGAGGCGAGTGGGCCTGCCTCCGAGGCGAAAGCCCCGGCCCCGTCGAAGCCCCTCGGCTTCCGTGAGTATCCGATCGGCGAGGACGTGGACCGGAACGAGATGCGGATCAAGGCCGTCTGGCTGCCGATGGTCCAGATGGACGGGACCACCGATGTCGGCGGGATGATCCACGTGGAGGCCGATATCCACGCGACCGAGGGGAACCGCAACGGGTTTGGAAAGGATGAGTTTGTCCCGTACCTGACCGTGCGCTACCGGATCGAGCCCATGGCCGGTGTGAAGGGAGTTGAGGCGATCGAGGGGCCGATGATGCCGATGGTGGCGCGTGACGGCTGGCATTATGGGGCGAGCCTTCTACCGCCGAAGCCTGGCCGATACCGGGTCACTTACACGATCGAGCCCCCGGGCAAGAACGCCGGACGCCACAGCGACCCGGCCACCGGGGTCGAGCCCTGGTGGAAGCCGTTCGACGTCACGTTTGACTGGGATTTCGAGGGCGTGCCGGGGTCCTGATGAGGATCCGCGACCTCAGGGCGAAAGCTGGGGGCGGCTGGCGATCCGTATCGCCCCGCCGCGAACGGTGGGGTGTCGAGCGGCCCCTGGCGCGACTCGGCTTCTCAGCGGAAGCCGACTTTGCTAGGTTACGCCCGCTCGTCAGGAAGGAACCGACCAGGAAGATCGACCGAGCAAGGAAGCGAGGCTCCATTCATGCGCATCTTCATCTCGGCGGGGGAGCCGAGCGGCGACCTGCACGCGGCCAACCTGATCCGATCGATCCGGAAGCGGCTGCCTGAGACCGACCTGCACTTCGTCGGCTATGGCGGTCCGAAGATGGCCGCCGCGGGAGGCGAACTACTTTACCCGCTGGTCGACCTCGCGGTGATGTGGTTTCTGAACGTGATTCTCAATCTCTTCACGTTCATTCGCCTGGTGTTCCGGGCGGATCGCTACTTCCGCGACCATCGCCCGGACGCCGTCGTCCTGATCGACTACCCGGGCCTTCACTGGTGGATCGCCAAGCGCGCCCGGGCGCGGGGAATCCCTGTCTTTTACTTCGTCCCGCCGCAGCTCTGGGCCTGGGCCGGCTGGCGGGTGAAGAAGGTCCAAAAATACGTCGACCAGGTGCTTTGCAGCCTTCCGTTTGAACCGGAGTGGTACCAGAAGCGCGGGGTCGCCGATGCGGTCTACGTCGGCCACCCGTACTTCGATGAACTTGCCGATCGACCGCTCGACGACGGCTTCCTCGCCGACCAGGGCGTACGGCCCGGTCCGATGGTCGCGATCCTCCCCGGCTCGCGCACCCAGGAATTGCGACGAAACCTGCCCGACATGATCCGGGCCACGCGTGAACTCTCGAAGACGCGGCCCGAGGTCCGGTTCGCGGTCGCCTGCCTGCACGAACGGCACAAGGCGATGGCTGAGGCCATCATCAACGAGGTCCTCGGCACCGGTCCTCGGCCGCCGATCGAGGTCTTCGCCGGTCGGACGCCGGAGATCATCCGCCTCGCCCGGCTGGCCTGGGCGGTCTCGGGCTCGGTCGGCCTGGAGTTGATGGCCGACGGGCTCCCCTCGGTGGTGCTCTACAAGGTGAAGCAGATCGACCTCTGGATCGCCCGGCCGTTCATCAAGGCGAAGTACATCAGCCTGGTGAACCTGCTCGCCGACGGGGAAGTCTTCCCCGAGTACCTGACCTGTCGCGACGCCTCGCCCGACCTCGTTCGATGGGCCCTGGCCTGGCTCGACGAGACCGAGGAACGGGCAAGAACGCTCGAATCGCTGGAGGCGCTCCGTCGGAGGGTGGCGCATCGGGGCGCGACCGATCGGGCGGCCGAGCGGATCGTGGCGCGGTTGTCGAGGCGTTCGAATCCGCCGACGGCCTATCGGGGCCCACACGAAATCCCCGCGCGTCAGCCGAGGGCCGACGAAACTCCGGGACGCTGATGGGGCCTGCCGAATTCGGATCGGTCCATTCCCGGCGGCTGCCTTCCTGCTTACCGCCGGGACTGTAGAATTCGTACTGCGCCCGATCGATCCTGGCCAGCCGGATGCAGGGCGTGAGTATTCCGGCGAGGATCAGCGGAGCCGCCAGCCAGAACCCGGTGCGGCTCGGTCCTGCCGGCTATTTGTCGAGACCATCGCCTCGAACCCATGAGCGCGCGCTTCCCTGCCTCGCCTATGCAGGAGGCTCCTACCGGCGATCGGCGCGATACTCCTGGGTTCGTCCGGATCGTGAGCGGACGCTTCCTCCTAACAAGGGGCGATCCCCGGTCCGATCGCGATTTTCTGGCGGAGACGGCTTCGGCCGTTGACCGCCTCGGACCCACGGACTGGGAAATCGACCGGGGCGATCGTCGGCCGGTGTCGCGGGACCGATCAATAGTTGCCGTAGTCGCCGCCACCGCCACCGCCACCGTAGCCGCCACCACCGCCGCCCGTGCGACGGCCGCCGCCACCGTAGTCGCCGCCACCACCACCGTAACCACCGCCTCCGCCGCCGCCAGTGCGACGGGGTGCGTCGGTCCTTGGGCGGGCCTCGTTGACGGTCAGCGGCCGGTTGCCGTACGGCTGGCCGTTCAGCGCGTCGATCGCGGCCTGAGCCTCGTCGTCATCGGACATCTCGACGAAGCCGAAACCCCGGCTCCGGCCACTGAATCGGTCCATCACCACCTGGGCGCTGATGACTGATCCATACGCGCCGAAAAGCTCCAGCAGGTCGTCGCTCGTGGTCTCGTACGGCAGATTGCCGACGTAGATATTCTTCGCCATGACCCGGTCTCTCGGTCTCTCGCTCGCTTTCTATCCCGTCGATCGAATCGCCGGCATGCGCCGAAACTGTCCGGTCGACACCCATTCAGCCACTGCCACTATGTGAGTTCTCCCGCGGGAACTCAAGTGAATTCCCGCTATTTTCGGTGCCATCCGAAGAATCGCGGAAATCGCCAGATTGGGGCCATGAAGAGGAACCACGAAAACCACTAAGGACACGAAAAGAAGAGATAAGGATCGCTCGATCAGCCCGGCGCGACGATCATTGGCAAGGCTCAGGTATCCTTTCTTTTTTTCGTGTCCTTCATGTTTCCGTGGTTCCTCTTCCATTCTAGATCGGTGGTGGATTTCGATCGCCGGTCAGGCGAGCAGGTCGTCGGCCCTGGGGAGCAGGGTGGCGAAGTCGAGCTTGTTGGGGCAGGCTTCGCGGGCGGCGTTGAAATCGGCGCCCTTCCAGTTGCGGGCTGCGGCCGAGAGGGCCGCGTATTGCCGGCGTGCCTCGGAGCGGTAGCCGTGATGCTCGTGATAGGTGAGGAAGCGTGTCAGGTTCCCCAGTTCGGCTTCGGTGCCCGCGGCGTGGGAGCATCGGCCGTCGCACGAGGCGCACATGGTCGGCCCGGCGGCGATGCAGGCATCGCGCAGGCGGTCGATCTCGGCGCGGGACATCGGCTTCTTGTAGCTTCGCGCCGCCGCGGTGTTTTCGCGGATCTGGTCGGTGTTCCGCATCGAGACGCAGACCGACGTGAACCGCTCGTCGCTCCAGATGGCGTGCAGGAGCGCCTGGTACGGCGTCTGCTTTTTCTCGGCCATCTCGGGAAGTCGGCGGGCGACCTCGTCGAGGTTCATGTTCCCGGCGACCTGCTTCATCGAGATCAGGCCGATCCCGGCCTTGTGGCAGGCGTCGATCGCCCGGTTCATGGCGTCTTCCTGGGCGATCCAGGGGTTACTCTGGAGCATGATCGCGTCGACGAAGCCGCCCTGCACGGCCGCCTGGAGGATCTCCGGGCGCCTTGGGTGGTGGGTCGAGAACCCGACCAGCCGCGCCTTGCCCGACTTCCGGATCGCCTCGGCGGCTTCCTTGAACTCCTTGCTCCGGGGCCACTCGACCTCGGTGGCGAAGTCGTGGTCGCCCATCGCGTGGATGAAGATCAGGTCGATATAGTCGGTTTTCAGCGCTTCGAGCCGCTTCTCAAGCTGCTCGACGAGCTGACCGGGGGAGCGGGGGTGGTCCTTGGTGACGAGGAAGAGTTCCTTGCGGGCACCCGGGTTGGCCTGGAGCCAGCGGGCGATCGCCGGCTCGCTGCCGTACGACTTGGCCGTGTCGATATAGCGAACGCCGTTGGCCCAGGCGAACCGGAGTAGCCGCTCGACGCCCGGGCTCCGCCACGTCCCGATGTTGAGCATCGAGACTTCAATACCGCTCTTGCCCAGCTTCCGCTTTGCCAGGACGGCCGAGTCGGTCGCTCTGTGCGCGCCCTCGGCCTGCGCCGGGGCTTGCCCTCCGACGGCCTCGGGCCCGATGGCGGCCGTCGCGGCCAGGGCCCCGGCGCCCGCGCCGAGGAAGCTCCGACGGTCCAGTTGACCTGTCCGATCCCGCTCTCGTTCTTGCATGGGACTCTCCTGGATCCTCGCCCGATCCATTGATCGGGCCTCGAAATGCGATCGCCTGGCTGTCGCGCTCAACCGACGTAAGCGCCACCGTAATCGATGCCATCGGTGGTGTCGATACCTGTACGTCCGGCACGACGTATGCGAGAATGGAGGTCTGCCCCAGGGTGTCTGATGTCCAGGGGCGGGGGAGTCCACGATCATGATCGACCGATCAACCCATCCCGAACGGCCCAGCGCCGTGGCGTGCGGCGAGGCACCACGCACCGCAGCCCATATCCACGAAGCACGCCTCCAACTGGTGGACTGGAACGACGACGACCTCGGCCTTGTCTTGCTCTTGCCGATTGGCGCCCGGCTCGACGAGGGCGCCCTTTACGTCGACCTTCGCGACCCTGCGCGCCGCGAGTTCACGGGTACCGCCGAGATGCGGGTTCCACCCGATGGGCTTTACGTCCCAAAGGCCGCCGTCGAGCCCCGGATCTGGGCCCGAATCCTTGGGGTCCGCACGGCCGATCGCCTGACCCATCCCTAGCACCGACAGGTTTCGGCCCGTCACGGTGGGCGCGGCATCGTGGAGAAATCGGGGCCATCGAGAGGCCGAGTTTGCTGTTTCGTGGGAAAATTCGGAATTTTCGGCCGGTTCCAGGAATCTCCACTCGGGTTGATGGCCGATCTTATCAGGAGAGGCGTAAGAAAGATCGAGAGATCGATCGACCGCAGCCGATGGCATGCGGTTCGCCTCGTGAGCGTCCTGAGGGGGACCATCATCGATGAAAATGATGACTTCCAGGGGCTTGCGCCGCATCGTCCTGGGGATGGTTGTGGTGCTTCCGCTGGCTGGGCTGGCGGCCTGGAAATGGGCGATCCCGGCCGCGATTGTCGCTGCGATCCAGGCGAAGTACACCGGTCATGTCGCGATCGATGGTTGGTGGATCGATGGGACGTCGGCCGGTGTGACGGGTCTGGTCCTGCGTGAGACGCCGGAGCCCGACTCGCCGGCCTGGGCGCGGGTGGAGCGGGTCTCGACCGACCTGACGCCCCTCGGGCTGATCGGAGGGAAGTTCGTGCCGGACCGGATCGAGTTCGTCCGGCCGACGATCGACTATCAGATCACCGCCGACGGACGGCCGAAGACGATGATTCCGATGAAGTCCGGTGGCGGCGGTGCGCTGCCGACGCTGGCCGTCCGTGACGGGACGCTCACGATGTGCCAGGAGGGGCGGGATCCGATGGTGATCCGCCACCTCGGCGGAACGCTGGGGCCCTCGCCGGAGGGACCGCGATACGAGGCAAAGGCGGACGACCCCGAGTGGGGCCATCCCTCGGTTGAGGGCCGGTTCACGCCCGATTTCGCCGGGTATTCCCTCCAGGTGACGGTCGAGCATCTGCCGGCCGATCTGGAGAAGGCGCGTCGGATTCCGTTCGTCGAGGAGAAGGTCTGGGATTTTGTTCAGCCGACGGGTCCGATTGGGGTGGTGCTCGAGTATCGATACGCGCCGCCGGTCCACGAGGGCGGGAAGAAGGTGGGAGCGGCTTCGGATCCGGCGATGCCCGGGACGATCTCGATGGTGACCACGGCGATCTTCGAGGGGACGGCCGTCGAGCTGCCGACCCTCGGGCTCTCGGGCCGGGACGCGACCGGGAAGCTGATGGTCCGCGACAGGATCGTCACGCTGGAGGGGGTCCGCGGCCGGATGTGCGATGGCCTGGTCGAGTTTGCCGGGCCGCTCAATTTCCGCGACAAGCCGGACAGCTATGACATCCATTTGAATTTGAAAGATGTGGATCTAACCGAGTTGCCGGCCTCCTGGCAGTTGCATCGGCTGGGGGTCCGCGGGCGGTTCACCGGCAAGGCGGACCTCCGGATGGTTTTGCAGCCGGGCGGGATCGACCTGACCGGGACCGACGGCGAGGGTGTGGTCGCGAACGCGGAGATCCGCGGCATTCCGCTGAAGCAACTGGCGATCAGCCTTCGTGGCGAGGGTCTGCGGGCCGGGGTCAACCCAAAGA
The DNA here is from genome assembly GCA_027435495.1 of Planctomycetales bacterium. Lineage (GTDB taxonomy): Bacteria > Planctomycetota > Planctomycetia > Isosphaerales > Isosphaeraceae > JAKAUH01. The sequence goes on along the minus strand of DAHZZC010000417.1, from coordinate 5,555 downwards.
ATCCGTCCAAGGAAGGCCCGTTTCTGCCGCAGTGGGTCCGAGGCGACTTCCGGGTGAAGGATGTCGACCTGGACCGAACGCTCGCGCGGCTGGAGACGCCGAAGCATCCCGAGGGCGGCCGGCCGCTGCCGGTGACGGGTCGACTGGACCTCGCCGCTGAGATCCGGATGCCTCTGGGCTCGCTGGACGACTGGAAGGCGTACCGGGCCGACGGGAAGGCCGACATCGCCGGCGTACAGATCGGCGGCCTCGACCTCGGCCGACTGAACGGACAGATGAAGATGTCGGAGGGGATCATTGAGGTGGCCGACCTTCGGGGCCGGCTGCTCAACCGTCCTGGGGGCGGCGGACGTCCACCCTCGACCGAGCCGACGCCCGCGCAGGGACCGCTGCCGCCCGGCGGTTTCCGAGGTCAGATCCGGATCGACCTGGCGGCCGACGAGCCGGACTTCAAGGTCGATTTCGAGGGCTCGGAGTTGCCGATTGCCGAGCTGGCGACCGCCGCGCCGACCCTGGCGGCCTCGCGCCCGGCCTCGCAGTCGCCACCCGAGGCGCTGCCGCTTTCCGGCCGCCTGACGATCCGGGCCTCGGCCCGCGGCCGCGGACCCTCGCCCAGCGACCCGCGCGTCTGGAACGCCTCCGGCCAGGCGGAAATGCCCGAGGTCGCCTACGCCTCGACGGTCGCCCACGACGTGCGAGCGCGCCTTTCGGTCGAGCGCGGCCACCTCGCGTTGACCGACCTCTCCGGCCGGCTTGGTGGTGCCTCGTTCAAGGGTCGGATCGGGCTGGATCTCTTCGCGCCCTACGCCTACGACGGCGACCTTCAGACCTCCGACCTTCCCGCGAGCGAGGCGATTTCGATGGCCTCGAAGTCCTCCCAGACTGTGAAGGAGAAGATCCGGGGTACGATTGCCGTTGAGGCTCGCGCCGGTGGGACGATGAAGCCCTGGCAAATCGCGAGCGACGGCCAGGCGAAGCTCATCGGGCTGGAATACGGTCAGGTGGTTGTCGGCGATGTCCCGGTCCGCTGGTCGACCAAGGGCGAGTCGATCCAGGTCAGGGCCGAGGAGCATCAGCGGTTCGGCGGTCTGGTCTCGGCCGAGGCGCGCGTTCCGGTCGACGGCCTGGCCCGACCGATGGAAGGGACGTTCGCGCTCAAGCATGTGGACACCGCCGAGCTGGCCCGCCAGATGGATTCGAGTGGTTCGATCGGGGTGACGGGCCATGCCGACGGTCAGGGCCGGTTCAAGTACGCCCCCGCGGAGCAAACGCCCGGCACGACCGACCTGCCGATCTCGGCCGAGGCCCACCTGACCGCCCCAGATTTGAAGGTTGGCGGCGTTCCCGCGCGTGGGGTGAAGGTCGCCCTGACGATGCACGAGGGAAATCCTCGGTTCGAGATCTCGGCCGAGGGAATGGGCGGCACGATCCACATGGCGGGCGACGGGCACCTCGCCAAGGACGCCTCCGACGAGCGCCTTCGAGCCGAGCTGGAGGCGATCGGACTGAATCTCTACGAGATCTGGACCGCGACGGGTGCCACCGGCGCGGTCACCGACCTGCGTGGTGTGGCGACGGTCCGCGGCCACGGCCGGGCGGTCGGCGGCCTCGACCTGGCCCACACCCACGGCGAGGCGACGATCCGGCTGGAGGAGCTCATCTATGGGTTCGACTACCGGCTGACGCGTCAGGTCTCGGCCGGCGTGAGCAAGTCGCCCGAGGGCTGGCGGATCGGCCCGATGGACGGCGAACTCTTCGGCGGCCGGATCTCGGGCCGGGGCGTCTGGGCCTCCCGAGGTCTCAATGGCCAGGACCGCTACGGCGCGGACCTTCGAATCGACAACCTGATGCTCGCGCGCCTCCTCTCCTTCATCCCCGAGGCCGAGCGCCGATTCGCAGCGGCCGGGAATCTGCGCCTCTCGGGCCGGGCCGACGGAAGCGGCCAGGGCTCGCTGGAGTTCCAGGTCGACCGAGGGCAGATCAACGGCCTGATGCTGGAGGCGCTTCATGTCCCGGGTGAGTGGTCAATCGCGCGGGACGGAACACGGAACGGGTCGCTGCACGTCCGAAAGGCGGACGGCAAACTCGCGGGCGGACGGATCGGCGGCGAGGCGCATTTCGCGGTCGGCAACCGCCGCGACTTCCGCGCCCGGCTCACGGTCGACAATGTGGACCTCCGGATCCTCAGCCGAGAGGAGATGGGGGCGCGAACCGTCCCGGGCCGGCTCTCGGGCTTTGTCTCCCTCTACGGGACCGACCCAGCGAACCCGACGAGCTACCGGGGCGAGATGATCTTCGACCTCGACCAGGCCTCGCTGGTCGACATCCCGCTCCTCGACGAACTGGACCGTTCGCTCGGCTCGACCGGCGGCGGCGTCTTCGACGACGGCGACATCCACGCGACCATCGCCGAGCGAAGACTTTTCATCCAGCAATTGACGCTGGTCGGCCCGTTGATGCAGGTTCACGCGACCGGGACCCTGCACTTCGACGGCCGGCTGGACCTGGAAGTGGTCGTGAACAACACGCGAGGCGTCTACCAGGGCGGCCAGGCGATCATGGCGCGCTCGCCCGACGTTGCCGACGAGGTCGCCCGCCGCGCCTCGCAGATCGACCAGGTGCGCGACTTCGTCTCGTCTCGGCTGATGAAGTTCCGGATCAGCGGGACGATCCGCGACCCGATCGTGAACACCGACCGCTCGATCAACCCCGGCGCCGCGATGGGGTTCTTCCTCAAGACGATGACCCTCTCGGCGCGATCGCGGTGATCGAGCTTTGTCGGGCGAGTGAGGCGGATGACCGAATCCCCCCCACGCCGAAATCCCGGACGCCAGCGGCCCCGCGCCCGAGGGCACGCACGATCGCCGGGTCAGCCGCGGCCCGACCGCTGACCTTGCTCGATGGCCGATAAGATCTGGACGACCTGACCCAGGCGATTATTGAGGGCATCGATCTGCTCCTCGACGCGCTTCATGTGCTCCGCGGTGAGACGTCGGTGTTCCTCGGAGCGCTCGAACTCCTTCACCACCATCGACCGGTTGCGGCGAGCGCTTCGCAGGGCGACGAACATAAAGCCCATCAAGATGCCGGTGGGCAGGAAAATGAAGAGCAAGGCGGCCCCTGATGAGTCGTGCGGCTCCGGCTCATTGGCGCCAAAGGCGGGAGCCGTGCCGAGGAACATCGCCGTACCCAGGGCGGCCGAGAGCAAGAACACCCTCATTGATCTTATCTTCATAAATGGTCTCCGGATGTACGAGGAATAGAGCGGATCGCCGGTCGAAGACCGGTCTGACAGAGGATGACGTCGGGCCGAGTCTCCGCCCCTGTAGGAGGGAGCTCCTGCTCCCGATCTGGCCGCAGCCGAAGGTGACGCGCGGATCGCCGGCTGGAGCCGGCTCCTACAGGGCTTGATCCACGGGCGGTCGTGCTGTCCCCGCCGCGCGGATCGCCGGCTCCTTCTATGAACGCAGTTCATCCCCATCTACACAAGATCATCCTCGACCGCCGTGACTCGTGACGCGAAGTTCGGCGACCGAAGCTGGCTCCTCCAGAAGAGAGATCGTCTGGCCTGAGGGAGAGGTCCAGCGTACACGCATCAGCTCCCTCCGATCATCCGTCAACCGATCTCCGAGTAAAACCAGCATGGTCAGCGAGAGCAACCCGGACCCTATGAGGATCGCCCCGGCGACGAATCCCGAGCTGCCGGCCATGATGTCGGCCATGCTCCTGGAGGCGAGTACAGGGAAGCTCGCGGCCATGCCGAGCCCCCCCGCGAGGATCGCCAGGATGCCGACGACGAGACAGATCGGACGAAGGAATGCGGGCGTATCCATCGGGTCCTCTCATTCGGTCGGCCGAGGAAAAGGTTCAGCGGCCCGTTGAGAGGTGGGGCCGCGAAAATGCCATCCTAGGATCCGCCGCCTGACCTTGCCTTAATTTCAAACTCCTTCCTCGAACGGAAGAAGCAGACATCGAATTCCAGGAAAAAGTTGATTTGGCCCAGGATGACGGGCACGGAATCGGCTCGCGTCCAGGCGAAGGCCAGTCGGACCGGTGGCCGTTTCCCGACGGTCGCCGAGACGACGAGGACGCGAGCCTCGGAGGCGGCGAGGTTCCCGGTCAACTGCACCGGCGTCGTCTGATGCTCCCAGGTCGCCCCCAGCCTACGGCCGACGTCGTAGGGCAGGACGTTGATGGCCGACCCGCTATCAACCAGCCCCGCTGCGGAGACCCGGTTCTCCCCGAACATCCATTGGATAGGGAGATACGGCGAGAGACTCGCCGCTCCCGCCTTCGGATCGACCTGGAGATAAGGGAACCGCTCGGCCGCTGGCGTCACTCGCCCGCCTCCTCATCGAGGGCCTTGAGCAGGGTCTCCGCGGCGTCGAACGCCTGGTAGGGCGACCAGATCGGATAAGCTGCGCCGGCCTCGATCGACGACGTCTCTTCCTCCCGCGCGAGATCGGCGACCATGAGTTGGACGAGCCGCCATTTCTCGGGACGAGGCAGGGCCTGGAGCGTCGGGAGCAATTCGGAGAGATCCATGCCATCACCTCGGGCCAGAATGGCCGATGGGCTCATCGTCCGCCGAACGCGGCTTGTCTGATCGATACCATCATGATCCCGGGGATCGCTTCCGCCAGTCAACGATCTGCGTTCCCGTTTCCCGGCCCCGATCGAGATCGGCGGGCCGATGACGGGGATCCTGCGGGATTCTTACCGGCCTTCTGATAGACGAGGATATTGTCGTCACCGAGGGAGGAGCCCAGTCGGCAGGAGTCCTGGTCCATGTACATCGCGCCGCAACGGCATGTGAAGTCATCCACGTGATCGACCGGGATGAAATCCCCGCATCGGGCGCATCGGAAGGCGTGTCCTGCGAGATGCCAGCCGCTCTCGCCGCTTGCGCGCGGTCCGCGGCCCAGGAGCTTGTGACCGGCCAGTCGGACCCCGTTTGGCGGGACGAGAAATTCCACGGGCCCCTCCGAATGCACGGACCATCGCCCGGCCCCGACGCCAGCCCCCACCCGACGGCCGCGAGCCCGACCGATCCGATCAGAAATCCACCTGAAGACACCACTTCGCCCCCGAAGCTTTCGCCTGTTCGAGGACGCTCCGGTATTCCTCCAGATCGGCGAGCACGCCTTCTGCATTCTGCACCGCCGATGGATTCACCTCAAGATGGGCGCAGACCTTTTGAATCCAGTCCAGACCCTCTTGCGGGTCGTACCACGTCTTTTCGGGGACTTCCATCCCCTCGATCTCGTCGGGATCCGTGCCGAGTTCTTCCATCATTTCCCGCGCCTCCTCGGGCGAGTAGCTGATGTACTCGCCGAGCGGACGAAGGCCAAGCGACCTGGCGACCATGTCCAGCTTTTTGGAATCCTGCGACAGAAACTTTCCATTGACGAACGTGTCAAAGCCGGGGTCCTCGCGGTCGAGGACGATGAAAAAGGCGGCGTTCATGTTTTTGCTCCAGGGATGGGAACGTACGACATTTCCTTCGCTGCGCCCCCGTTTTATGCCTCGCCGGGATCGCCGCCATTGTCGAGGCG
>DAHZZC010000416.1 GCA_027435495.1 Planctomycetales bacterium | reverse complement strand
GAAGAGCCGGAGCAGGTCCTTCAGCGGCAGCGTCCGTGGCCGGCCGTCGACCAGGGCCAGCATGATCACGCTGAAGGTGTCCTGCAGCGGCGAGTACTCGAAGAGCTGGTTGACGACGACGTTGGGGTCCTCGCCCTTCTTCACGGTGACGACGATCCGGACCGGCTGCTTGCGGTCGGAGAAGTCGTCGATGTTCGAGACGCCCGTGATCCGGCCGCCGTTGACCAGCTCGGCGAGCTTCTTGAGCAGGACTTCCTTGGTGAGCTGGTAGGGGATCTCGGTGAAGATGATGTGCGACCGGCCGTCCTTGAGCTCTTCGATCTCGTACCTGGCCCGGACGAAGACGCGGCCCCGGCCGCTCATGTAGGCTTCCTTGATCCCCATCCGGCCGCAAATGGTGGCGCCGGTGGGGAAGTCGGGGCCGGGGATGTGCTCCATCAGCTCGTCGAGCTCGATGGCTGGGTTGTCGAGGTAGGCGAGCAGACCGTCGCAGACCTCGCCGAGGTTGTGCGGCGGGATCGAGGTCGCCATACCGACGGCGATCCCGCCCGATCCGTTGACCAGCAGGTTGGGGAACTTGCCGGGAAGGACCCGCGGCTCCTGGTATTTCTCGTCGTAGTTTGGCTGGAAGTCGACGGTGTCAAGGTTGATGTCCTCGAGCATTTCGCCGGCGACGGAGCTGAGCTTGGCCTCGGTGTACCGCATGGCGGCCGGCGGCAGTCCGTGGATACTGCCGAAGTTCCCCTGCCCGGTGATGAGCAGGTGCCGCATGTTCCACCACTGGGCCATCCGGGCGAGCGTTGGATAGATCGAGTTGTCGCCGTGCGGGTGATACCGCTTCATCGTCTCGCCGACGATCCCCGCGCACTTGCTGGTTGAGCCGCCGGGCGTGAGCCCGAGGTCGCGCATCGCCACCAGGATCCGCCGCTGCGACGGCTTCAATCCGTCGCGGACATCCGGCAGAGCCCGGCTGATGATGACCGACATCGCATAATTGAGGTAGCTTTCCTTCAGCTCCTCCTCGATGTCGAGCGGCTGGGGCGGCAGGTGGTCGGCGGGCAGGACGGCGGTGCTCACGATCGGTCGATCCTTCACTCTGGCGACAGGTTCGGCAAGGGCGCCTCGCCTCGATGGCTGGCCCCGGCATCGCGCCGGCCCTCGGCCCGAATCATGAAGCCGTCATTGTACCCGAACCGCCCCGCGCACGCAACCGGCACCGACCCGGGGAGACCGGTCGCAAGTCGATCCGTTGCAAGGCTTTGATGCAGTGGACCGGTCGGTTGGGCCGGTCGGTTGGGGGGTGGCCGATCTCCGAGGCGGCGAAGGCTCTCGGCGGCGGCCGCCGTTGCGATTCTTGACCGGGGGCGGCGGGGCGGCCGTTGGCCGGGCGGCGGGTCGGGTGTCATAATGAGCCTCGAAGCGCGGGGAGGTCGCCGGCGGTCGCCGGTTCTCGCCCGATCGCGGGGCTTCCACCCGGGGAGAGCGAACTTGGCCGATCCGAATCCTCCCGGCCGATTCGGGGCCGCCGCCGGGCTGGGGGCGGCCATGGTCCTCCTGGTCGCCGTCGCGCTGGGGCTCCTGCTGCGCACGGACTCGCCGTCCGGCGTTCGGACGCCCGGGACGGGTCGCACGGTTGCCCGGGCCGATTACGTCGGTGATGTCTCCTGCCGCGATTGCCATCCCGGCGAGTTCGCGGCGCATTCGGGCTCCGGGCATTCGAAAACGCTTCGGAGGGCGGTCCAGGTGGCCTTGCGTCGAGGTTGGGACAGCCGGACGACGCCCGATCCCGAGCAGCCGGGCGTCTCCTGGAAGTTCCAGGTCCGCGACGGCCGACTCTGGGTCGAGCGGTCCGCCGCCCAGACTCCAGGCGGCATCCAGGCCGAGCGGTTCGCCATCGATTACGCCCTTGGCTCAGGCCGACACGCCACCACGCTCGTCACAATGGTGAATCGCGACCCGAGGCATCCGACGATCCGGGAGCACCGGCTGACCTTCTTCGGGCACGCCGACGGTTTTGGCCTGACCCCCGGCCAGTCACTCGCCGGCCACGCGAGCGGGAACACCCCGGCCGGACGGATTCACTCGGCCGACGATACCCTGAAGTGTTTCGGCTGCCACGCGACCATGACTTCCGACCGCGGTTTCGACCAGCTCGACCCCGCCACGATCATTCCCGACGTCACCTGCGAACGGTGCCACGGGCCGGCCCGGGCGCACGTGGAGGCCGCCCGCCGGGGCGATGCCCCGGAGTCGCTCCACCTTCCCTTCGGCCTGGACGGAAGTCCGGCCGACGAAGAACTTCGGCTCTGTGGAACGTGTCATCGCCTGCCAGAGATGCTTACCTCAAACGCTCTTAGCACTGCTAACCCCGTAATTGTTCGATATCAGCCCATCGGACTGATGCAGTCGGCCTGCTTCCGGGGGAGCGATGGCGCGATGGCCTGCACGACCTGCCACGATCCCCATTCCCGAACCTCTTCCGACCGGGCCGCCTACGAGGCCGCCTGCCTCTCGTGCCACGACCGCCGGAGGGTCCACCCCTGCCCCCTCTCCAACCGCTCCGGATGCGTCGACTGCCACATGCCGCGCCGGGATGTCGCCCGCGGAATGATCATGACCGACCACTGGATCCGGGTCGATCGCCCCGATTCCGCCAGAATCCCCCACTGACCCGTTGCTTTACGGGACGGATGATGATATCCGTTAATCGGGTGGTTTACCTTCGATTACAAGCTCGAATTCGGTAAACGGCCCTCCCTTTCTCGAACCGATTTTTTTTTCGCAATTCCGGAGTCATGTCAATGGATGTGTGTAACACACATCGTCTGGTATCCGCGCGCCATGCGTTGGATGCGGGTCGGCCGGGCTTCACATTGATCGAGCTGCTGGTGGTCATCGCGATCATCGCGGTGCTGATTGCCCTTCTACTACCGGCCGTGCAGGCCGCGCGCGAGGCGGCCCGGCGGTCTCAGTGTACGAACAATCTGAAGCAGATTGGTCTCTCGGTGCATAACTACCACGGCGCGATCAATTCGCTGCCGGCGGGTCACTTCGGGACTGGCTGGAACGACTGGTCGGCC
>DAHZZC010000415.1 GCA_027435495.1 Planctomycetales bacterium | reverse complement strand
CCTCGGCCGGTCTGGTCGTCGACGACCTCGATGGCGAACGGGCGGGTGTCGTCGGCCTGGGCCGGGCGGGTCAGAAGCGAGATCCCGAGAATCATCGCGATCAAATACGTGAATCGGTGCATGGGAGAGGTTTCCTCGGTTCAATGGGCCGGAGGTTCGGGGAGGGTCTCGATCTGCGGGCGGGTGACGTCGAAGTATCGGCCGTTCGCCAGTTGATAGTGGTCGTCGAACGGCCGGCCGATCGCCCGCGCGCACCAGCCGAAGAGCGTGCGGAGCGACCGACACGTCTCGGGATTTGAGAGGACGCGGACGACATTGAGGGATTCGAGGATCGCCCGACCGTGCTCGATCTCGTCGAATCCCGGATGGAGCTTCTTCAAATCGTTCTTGGGATGGCGGATCTCCTCGACGTCGCCCTCGTGATCGCCCAGGGCGGTGCCGAGGACGGCGTTGATCGCGTCGGCATGGGCGAAATAGTAGGCTTCGAGCATGTTGACCAGGAAATGGACCGAGGCGCGGTGGCTCAGTCCTTCGGAAGCCAGAATCGTGTCGAGGGCCGTTCGGTATCTCTGGTACTTGGCCTCGGCCTTGTCCCGGAAATCGCGCTCGAGATCATCCACGAGGATGACGAAGTCATAGCCCCTTCGCAGGTATCCCCTGGCGATCTCGCCCAGATCCTCCGCCTTGGTGTCGATCTTCCTGGCGGTCCCCACGATCTTCTGCGGCTTCTTCGATGTCCGCGGCGCGAGCGAATTGATCCTTCGAACGACCTGAATGGTGCAATGCCCCTCCGCGATCAGCGATCGGAAGAGGCGGGGCAGAAAGAGCGCCTCACCTCTCCCCGTCACGAGCAGGGCGATTCGGAAGAAAGACCATGTTGCATGATCGGCCATCATGGCCTCGGCGCGGGGATATCGATGAACCCGCTCTGCGGCGCGATGGCCTCGCTCATGTAGAGGGAACCCGTCGCATAGTCATCGAGCAGGTCCCGAAGGTCCTCGATCGCGTTGGCGCGTGTTATTATCGTTCGACCATCCCGCATTTCGACTGCCAGTTGCTCGTCGAGATCGAACTGGCTGATCAGGGCCGGGGAGTGGGTGGCCATGATCACCTGCCGTCCCCAGCTATGAGTGGCCTCGAAGATCGCCTTGCCCAGCACGGCCAGCGACCAGGGATGGAGCGCCGCCTCGGGCTCATCGAAGAGGACGAGCCTCGGTTTTTTGGGGACCTCGCCGAAGAGCGCCGTCAGGAGAATCAAAAATTGCAGATGGCCGTCGGGTATCCCGGAGGCCGAAACCGGCGCGGTCCTTCGGTGCTCCAGGAAGCTCGCATGCAGCCCGTTCGGTGATGTGGCCTCGATGACCAGCCCCTTGAAGGTCGGGAACGCCTCCGACATATAGCGCAGGATCGTCGCATATCGCTCGTCGCCCTGCCGATAGCCTTCCAGTTCCCGGAGGATCGACCAGAGGTTCTCGCCCTGTTCCGAGAGTGGCGAGTCGGCGCCCGCGGCCGAGCCGAGATGCTTCAGCTTGGCGAGGGCCAGGGACCGGGATTGATAGAGCCGGGTCGTCGAGAGGATCTCGATCAGCTCGCGCGTCGTGTCGTCCCGGCGTTCGGCGGGCCCGGTCCACGCCTCGCCGGCAAGGGGATCGATCCGGCCCTCGGAGAATCCCACCGAGACCTCATACTTGGCGGCCTCCGTCACCAGTTTGATACGCATTCGCTCAGCCGGGGCCGCGCGGTCGAAGAGCAGGCCGACACCCTGGCCCTGCCTGGCCGACGCGGCTTCCACGCCCTGCTCGACGTCATCGCGGACGAACCGGATCGCCTCCAACAAGCTCGACTTCCCCGCGCCGCTCGGCCCGAAGAGGACATTGATCGGCTTCAGTTCGAGCGAGACGTCCGCCAGCGACCGGTAATTCCGGATGCGGATCGATTTCAGCAGGGCCGCCATGATATCCTCCTCCAGGATCGCCGGACGACGAGGCGCCCGGCCGCCCTCCATCCTATCCGACCGCGATCCGATCATGAACCGGGTGTCGGACGGCTCGCTCCCGCTCGCTCGACCCGACCGTACCGCCGGAGCGCCCGTTTCAGCGTGGCGATCGTCTCCGCCGAGCCGACGAATGTTTTCTCCGGGAATCGATAATGCGCCAGAATCCCGGCAAGATTTTGAGGGCCCATGTTGGTGTTCAGCCACATCCCGGCCAGGTACTGCAACCGCAGGTTCCGGTCGGTGTTGATCTGAGCGCCCCTTGACCAGTCGCCCAGCATCGGCGCCTGGCCGGCGTACGTCGCCAGCAGCTCGATCGACTCCGGCCTCATCGTCCCCTCGTCGGACATCGGGTCCGGGCCGCCGAAGCCGACCTCCAGCAGCGATTGCTTCACCGCCTCGTGATCCGGCCGGTCGATCCTGCGCTGGAGGGCGTCGACATCGATCACCGTCGGTTCGACCTGCCCGAACAGGATCGCGTCGTAGCCGTAATGCTGCTCGCCGAAGAGTGCCTCCGCGCCCACGGCCTGGCGCTCGTTGCTCCAGAGGATCGCGTTCGGAAAGACCTCAAAAAACGTCGAGATCAGGCTCTTCGTGGTCTCGG
>DAHZZC010000414.1 GCA_027435495.1 Planctomycetales bacterium | reverse complement strand
GGAAGCCGGCGAACTGGTCGTTTCGGCTCCGTTGCGCCGGCATCCCGGGGACCTCGGGACGTCGGGTCATTTTCACGAAGAGCGTGCAGAAACCGACGATCACGATATCCGTCACGCTGACAGCGAGCCACCAGAGGATGCGATCGACCCACTCGGCGGGGATCGCGGCGATGTATTCGCGGATGTGCGGCTTGACCTCGTCGCGCACGGGGGCCGCGAGGTAGAAGCTGGCGATCAGCCCGCCAAGGCGGATGAACTGGTGGGTGAACCCCTGAATCCAACCGCGGATCGCGGCGATCAGGATGAGGATGCCCAACGCCACGTCCAGACCCATCGTATGCCCCCTCACGCGGCCCGGATTGCCCGGATCTCGTTGGATGTCTATTCGTTGGCTGGCCTGAGTTCTTCTCGGGAAACGTTGCGCCGTATCCAGAGAAATCGGCCGCCGGGGCGTTGAAACTTGAGCCGGGGCCGGCCACGATTGAGGGATCGTGAATCCTCCCACGCCCGGACCCGCCGAGGAGCCGCCGTGTCCCAGTCCACCCGATCGACAGGGCTTCGCCCGCTCGCCTGGATCGTGCTGACGACGGCGCTGATCCCCACCTCGACGCCGGCCCAGGCCGATGAATTCAGCCGGCTGGTCGGACCCTCTCTTTTTGAGATACCACGCCGACCCGATGGAAAAGGCGTACCGGCTCTCTCGATCCGAGGGATCGAGGCGATGCCGGAGGTTCTCTCTGGCGAGCGCTCGGCCTTCCTCGTGGTGGAGACCGACGAGGGGAACCTGGCCAAGCTCCTGGTTTCCCCGGCGCTCCGGCCGCGTCCGGTCGTGGAGGGACAATCCGAGCGCCCGGCGGTCCCAATTTTGAGCCTGGATCGGTTCGAGACGATCGACCGGGGCGACCGGGTGGCGCGAAAGGCTCGCGGCCGGGATGTCGTGCTCTTTGACGGCTTCGACTTCGATCTGGACAGCGGCCAGGTGGTTCCGCCTGGTTTCGGCGGCGATATCCGGTTCGAGACCAAGGCGAACGGCGGACCCGCGCTGGTCGCTCTCGGCGCGAGCCGGCTTTACCCGATCGACCGTCCGATCAAGATGGCCGGTGTCGAGACGGGTCGGCCCTCGACGGGCCTCAAGGTCCTCCCGACCGACTTCAACGGCCGATATACCCTCGTCGCCAACGGCCAGCTCGCCGGCGCGCTGGAGCTGGCCATCGCCGAGGACGGGACCGTCTCGGGCCAGTTTCGGTCCGACCGGAACGGCGGGCGCTACCCGGTCACGGGCAAGATCGCCGCCGATCGGGCGCGTCGGATTGAATTCGAGATCCGGTTCCCGAGGTCGCGACAGTCGTTTGATGGCCTGCTCTGGACCGAGGAGCGAAACGTCTTCGCGGGGACGACCCGACTCCTGGAGCACGAATACAGCTTCCTCGCGGTCCGCGAGGGTTTCCCAATCTATCCCGAGCCGATCGAGGGGACGGCGCCGCCTCGCGCCCCTTCGGTCGCGAAGACGACCACACTCGTCGTCGGCATCGCGGGCGATCGATACACACTGGACGGCGCCGAGAAATCGGCCGATGAGATGACTCGGGCGCTCTCGGCGGCGATGGCCTCTCGATCGGCGTCCGAGGCACTCATCCGGGTCCCGCCCTCGACGCCCTTTGAGAAGGTGCAGGACCTTGTTCGGCTGGTCCGCCGATCCGGGATCGAGACGATCCGACTCGGCGAGGTGAAGGAGCCCTGAAATCCAGGGGAGCGTTTCCGCGGCTGGTGCCCGGCACGGTCTTCAAAACCGCTGTGGGGCCTGGAGACAGGTCCCAGGTGGGTTCGATTCCCATCCGCTCCCGTTCCCGTCAAACGGACCTTCGCGCGTGATTTACCCGAGGAAGTACCCGCACGCCCGGAGATGCTCGACGCTTCGCACCACCCGATCGTGGCGCGCCTCGAGCCCCGGCTCGGGCTCGCCGCCGATCCCCTCGATCTCAATCGTGTAAGGCCCTGTGAAGCCCACGCTGTCGAGGATTTCACGGACCCGAACGAAATCGACACCGCCCGCCTCGCCGACCGCGGGGAAATACCAGTCCTCGAAGCCGCCCCGGTTGTCCTTCAGGTGGACGTTCCGGACCAGGTGCTTCACGCGCTCCAGCTCATCGCAGGGGTTGATGCCCTGATTGTAGTAGGCGATGTTCCCGGTGTCGAAATTGAGCCGGACGTTCGGATGATCGACCTCGTCCATCAGCGCGAGCATCGCCGAGGCATTTTGAGTCGGTCCCTTGTGGGTCTCGAGCGCCAGCGTGACCCCGGAACTTGCCGCGGTCTCGCCGAGTCGCCGGAGATGCTGGATCACCGTCGATCGTTCGGCCGCGTCGGAGGGCTGGCCCGCCCCGGTCACGCAGACCGAGACCTGGAACCACCTCGCCGCGAATCGGATCCTGCGCTCGGTAAGCTCGACCCCTTCCACCGTTCGGATATCCGCCCCGCCGACGTTGCAGCCGCTGATCGCGACCTCGTGACGCTGGAGAAGCTTCAGGAACTCCTCGACGGTCGCGTCGTCGGCCTTTTCGGTGATGACGGCGGATTCGGGGATGATCAGGCCGCCGAAGTTGTGGCCGCGAAGGGCGAGCTCCAGGTGACGGATTCCGGCCGACCGAATGTGCTCGACCGCCGCGCGGACGCCCGAGGGCCCGTAACAGTTCGTGAAGCAGCTAATGATCCGATTCAAGGACTTTTCTCCGTGGAAATCAATCGGCCTCACCGCCGACGGGCTCCAGCGTGACCGGGAACTCGCTTCCGGGGTTGGCGACCCGGAGGGCGACACGACCTTCGAGGACATCAAGGAGAACCTTCCCGAAAAGCTCGGCACGCCAGCCCTGAAG
>DAHZZC010000413.1 GCA_027435495.1 Planctomycetales bacterium | reverse complement strand
GGATCGTCGTCGGGCCTGGCCGAGGCGACCATCGTTAGGCTCGCCTGCACGTCCGGGCCGACAACCTGCTCCAGTTCCTCACACGCCGAGCCGATCGAGCTGAGCGCGGCGAGGCTTTGCTCGGGGTCGCCGCCGTGCCGGCGGATGTGCTCGTCGACCAGCGCCTTCAGGATCGAATGGAGCGATTCCGAGAGCGCGCCCCGCTCGACCAGGATCACATCAAGAGCCCGGCCGGGCTCGGCGGTCCGGCGGTGGAAGGCGTCGACCAGGGCATCGCGATCGATGAAATTGTTTTGAAGCGCCAGGAGGCCGAAGAGCAGGTCGCGACCGGCGGATGAGCTCGACATGACTGCCACCCTCGATGTGTCGGAGGGCGGCGGAACCGGCGAGATCGCGGCCGGTCGCTCCGCCCCAACCGAGCATCCCCGATGGCATGGGTCGTGTCAACGGATGAGCTTTTAACACTCGCGATTGTCAGGGCGGATCGTAGCCGCCGGGGTTCCAGGGGTGGCAGCGCAGGAATCGCTTCAGGCCCCTCGTCAGGCCGCGGACCAGGCCATACTTCCTCAACGCCTCGACCATGTATCGGCTGCAACTCGGCTCGAAGCGGCAGGCCGGGCCTAAAAGCGGGCTGAGCGTTCGCTGGTAGACCCAGATGATCGCGGCGATCGTTGCGATGGCGATCCGCTCGGGCCATCTCAGGAGCGAGATCATGGGTTTCGCGGCGGTCGCCGGCCCCTCATCCGACGTTCGAGCGCCCGGGCCAGGCTCGGCAGCGAGCGATGGATCGCCGCGAAGCCAGCGCTCGGGTTCTTCGGGACGACGATCAAATCCAGGCCGATCGGTAGCTCCGCTTTCGAAAGCCGGAACGCCTCGCGGATCAGCCGCTTGATCCGGTTGCGGCCGGCCGCCGTTTTGATCTTCTTCTTCGAGACCGAGAGCCCCAGCCTCGCGTGGTTCAGGTCGTTTTCGACACCGTAAATCGTGAGTGTCGCGTCCGACTCCCACCGCCGACGCTCGAACGCCCGCCGGAAGACCGAGGGGTCCTTGATCCGCTCATGCGGGCGGAACGTCGCTCGAGGGGCGGTCGCTGGAGGAGTGGCGGGGGTGGTCGGGGTCGTGTTCGTGGTTGGGTCGGTCGTCATCTCGGTTCCGGGCCAGTTCCTCGGGGTCGGGCAGTCGGACGATCCTCGGCGGTTCGAGGCGGTCGCGGAGCATCCGCCCACGGCGGATCAGGTGCCAGATCGTCAGGCCGGCCAGGGCCGTGATCGCGACCAGGGTCGTCCCGAGCAGCCAGGCGACGGCGTCGGTGGCCTGGCGCCGGCCGGCCGGGCCGCTCTCGATAATCCGACGCAGCCAGCTTCGGCGCGGTTCGGCCGGCTTCGCTTTCACGCCCTCGCCCGCGCCCGCCTCGGGCTCAGCCATTGCCGGGCGCCGGAGGGTCGGGGTCGAGCGGAGGGTCGAGCGACTCTCGAATCTGGTCGGCCAGGTCGCCAACCCGGGCGTGGACCTCGGCCAGCCGGTCGAACAGGTGCAGGATCACCTCGACCCCCGCGAGGTTCACACCCAGGTCGCGCTGGAAGCTGACAATTGTCCAGAGCCGGCGGATCTCGGCCGGCTCGTAGCCCTCCTCGACGCCCTGGCGCGCGATCCGGACCAGGCCCAGGGCCTCATACCGCAGGAGGATTCGCGGCGAGACCGCCAGCTCTCGGGCAACGAGATCGCGTGGGATGATCGGTCGTGTCATGGCCGCTGCACGAAACAATTACGAGGTTCTGTTTAATTGGGTTCGAGTTTGATCACCAGAGCCCCGCGCGGGGGTTGCCAGGGTTGCGCTGGGCGAATTCCTCGATCAGGCGGCGAGACTCGTCGTCGACCTTTTTCGGCACGATGACCTTGAGGACGACGAAGAGGTCGCCGGCGGGGAGCGAGCCGTGGGACGGGATGCCCTGTCCGCGGAGCCGGAGCTTCTGGCCGCCGGAACTGCCGGCGGGGATTGTGAGCGACTTCGGGCCGTCGGGCGAGGGGACGTCGATCTTCGCGCCCAGGACGGCCTCTCCCACAGAGATCGGGACGTCGACCAGCAAATCGCGTCCCTCACGACGGAAATACGGGTGCGGCTCGACGTCGAGGCGGATGGTGAGGTCGCCGGCCGGGGTGCCCTTGGGTCCGGGCTCGCCGCGGCCCTTGAGGCGGAGCTTCGAGCCGGTCTCGACGCCGGGCGGGATCTTCACGACGAGCGTTTCCGATTTCCCCTCGCCGCGCTGGACCTCGATGGTGGTCTCGCCGCCGCGGACGGCGGTGAGGAAGGGGATTGCGAGGTGGGCTTCCATGGGCCGCCCGGTTCTGGGCCGGGCTCCGCCGCCGCGACCGGCGCGCATTCGGCCGAGGAGGTCATCGAAGAGTCCGCCGCCGTAGGCTTCTTCTTCATCGACCGGGGTGTGCCGGGGGCCTCCACCGCCAGGAGCGCCACCACGGCCCATGTTGCCGAAGAACTGTGAGAAATCGATGTTCTCGTAGCCGGGTTCGCCGAAGCGGAAGGTGAAATCCTGGGCGCCGGTGCGGGGACCGGCGGCGGCCATCCCCTCGAACGCCGCGTGGCCGAAGCGGTCGTAATTCGCCCGTTTCTCGGCATCGGAGAGGATATCGTAAGCCTGCTGGACCTCCTTGAATTTCTTCTCGGCCGTCTTGTCGCCCGGATTGACGTCGGGATGAAACTTCCGGGCCAGCCCGCGATAGGCTTTTTTGATGGCCTCGGGCGTGGCGTCGCGGGCCACTTCCAGAATCTCGTAATAATCGCGATCAGGCATCGTGCGAACGACCTCGAAGGCTCGCGCCGGGTCGGGTCGGCGCGGCCGTCGCCGCGGACCGTGACATCGATCGAAACGAGGGCTCGGGCCCGTCCGCCGGCATTCCGTCCCGTCGGGGCAGGCCATCCCCTCCTACCTACCATTGAAATTCTAACGCCTTATCCGGGGCGGATTCAAGTTGGGTCGTCGGCCGTCCAGGGCCGTTTCCTTCCTGGACCGCACGCGAATCGGGGTCGGAAGACCCGGGGCTTTACGGCGACATTCGGTAAATCCAAGGGGACCGTCGAGCGCTGGATCGCGGCCGACCCTCGCGCGATCGGTCCGGATCGGAACGTCGACCGGCCAGGCCGCTCGATTTCGGGCTCAGGAAACGCAATCCGGCAGGCAGCGAAATCCGGCTTCCAGCCGATCCAGAAACGCCCGGGCTCGGTCGAGGAGCCAGTGGTCCTGGGTTCGTTCGAGGATCTCGATGGCCTGGGTGGCGCGGGCGTGGGCCGAGGCGGTTTCGCCCCGAGCGGCGTCGAGTTCGGCGAGGTCGAGCAGGGTGCCGCCCTCCTGGCGGCGGTCGCCGAATTCTCGGAAGACGGAGAGCGTCTGAGCGTAGATGGTTGCGGCCTCGTCCCATCGGCCCTCGTCGCGGAGGAGACGGGCGAGGGTTTCCAGGACGAGGGCCTCGCTGTATCGGTCGTGGAACGATCGCCAGATTTCCAGGCTCCGGCTCAGCGCCGCTCGGGCGCGATCGGTCCGGCCCTGGGGATGGAGGATTCGGGCGAGGTGGTGCAAGGTTTCGCCCTCGTCGTAGAGGTCGCCGATCCGCCGGCTGATCGCCAGCGATCGCTCGTAGACCGAGGCGGCCTGGTCCCACTCGCCTCGGAAGCGGTGGACATTGCCGAGGAAGGCCAGGGTCTTGGCCTCGCCGACCGGGTCGGCGGCCTCTCGAAGGAGTTCCAGAGCGCGTCGGCAGGCGTCCTTGGATTCGTCGAGCCGGCCCTGAAGCTGCAACATCCGGCCGAGGTGTTTCAGCGAGTGCCCCTCGCCGAGTCGATGGCCCAGGTCGCGCCAGAGGCGAAGGGCCTCGCGGTGGGCGGTCTCGGCCTCGGTCCATCGGCCCTGCTGCCGGTAGACCCATCCCAGGCGGTCGAGGGCCTCGGCCTCGCTCGCCCGATCGCCCGATCTTTGAGCGGCGTCGAGGTCCAGCATGAACATCCGCTCGGCGTCGGACCAGTGGCCGCGGACCTGAAAGATCGGGAACATCGCCTGGGCGATTTGTCGGGCGGCGGTCCACTCGCCGGACGCGAGGGCAAACTCGGTCGCGACGATCAGGTTTCTCCGCTCGGCGACGCACCAATCGATCTGGCCCCGGATTGCCGCGGGGTCGATCGGCCGACTCCGGGCCTCGGTGGTGCCGGCGTGGAGGAGTTCAGCCATCGCCAGGGCGACCGCCCGCTCGATCTCGCTCCGGTGGTCGCCCAGTTGCTCGATTGCGATCGCGCGCACCAGCGGGTGGATCGTCCATCGACGGCCCGAGAGCCGCCAGACCGAGGCGGAGACCAGTTCCTCGGCCGCCTCATCCCAGTCCTCGCTTCGGAGGATCGCGCCGACCGCGCCGACCGTCACGCCGTCGGGCAGGACGCAGGTACGATCGAGGAGGTCGCGTGCCGGTGCGCTCAGGTCGCGGAACGATCGCTCGACGCAGGCGCGGGCGGTTCGGTGTCGCTCCACCTCGGGGGTGTTGCCGTCGCCTGGACTCCCAGCGCCTGAGGGTTCGCCCGGGCGGGCGATCACGCTGAGGTCCCTGTTCAGGCGGTCGAGCAGCCGGCGGAGCGGGAGCATCGCCGCGCGGGCGGCCAGTAGCTCGATCGCGAGCGGCTGCCGGCCGACCGCCGCACAGATCGCGTCGACCTCCGGTCCCATGGATTCCGGGTCGGCGCCGGCATCGACGGCCCGGCTGACGAACATTTCGCGCGCCTCGTCGGCGGTGGCCTCGTCGACATGGACCACGCGCCCGCCGAGGTTGGGTGGCAGGTTCCGGGTGGTGAGCAGGGCGTGAGCCTGCGGGCCGAGGTCGCGAAGCCATCGAACGATCGAGGCATCCCGATGGATGGTCTCGAAATTGTCGAGGATGAGCAGCGCCTCGCCCCGGCGGAGATACTCAGCGATCCGATGGGCGAGGGCCTGGATCGGCTCGGGGCCGCCGTCTCGTTCGCCGAAGAAGACGCGGGCGATTTCGCGGAGGGACGCCTCTCGGCCGGTGTTCGTCTCGCAGTTGACCCAGGCGAGACCGCCAGGGAACTCGCCGGCGAGGTGGGCGTCGTGCGAGGCCTTCAGGGCGAGCATCGTCTTGCCCATGCCCCCCTCGCCCTTGAGGACCGTCAGGCCGCCGGCGGCGATCCGCGATCGAACCTCGCCCAGCAACCCCGCCCGGCCGACAAACCGCGAGGGAGGCGCCGGCAGGTTCGTCGCCGAGGTCGCCGATTGCTTCAGCTTGCCCGGACGCCCGCCCGGCCTCAGCAGCTCGAAGACCGGAACCTGGCCGATCCCCTTGAGCAGCGCCGGTCCGTGACGGTGGAGGATCACCGCGTCGGTCCGAGCCTCGTTCACGACCGCTGCAACCACCTCCGAGGCGAGCACCTGGCCGCTGGTCGCCTGGCCGCAGAGCCTCGCCGTGAGATTGACATCCTGGCCGATGTAGTCGTCGGGGTCGAGCGGATTGGGCAGAGGGCTGCCCAGGTGCAGAGCAATCTTGACCTCGAGCGGTCCGATCGGCGTGGCGATCGGGTCCGACTGGTGCGAGCGCAGGACCTCGATCGCCCATCGGACCGCCTTCATCGGGTCGTCGAAGACGAGGAAGAAGCCGTCGCCGGTGTCCTTGACCTTTCGCCCCCCGGCCTCGGCGACTCCGGCCATCAATCGCCTGGAATGCGGGGCCTTGATCGAGTCGACGTAGTAGCGATCGCGGCCGGCGCCGTCGGCGCCGGGGACCATGGAGGTGATCAGCGTCGAGTTCACCAGGTCGGTGAAGGCGATCGTCAGCATCGGTGCCCCTCGCGTCGCGTCGCGTCAGGTCGGCGGGACGGTCTGCCTCATCCCCGTCAACGATAGGCCATGATACCGCCGATTCGCAACAACCGATGCGAGGGCGGGAATGGGGCTATTTCCCCGGCAATCGGAAGGCCGGGTCGAATTTCTCGGGAGGCTCGACGTAATGGGAGATGGTCCGGGCGAGGAGAGCGAACGTGGGGCCGTCGTCGCCGTGGGTGGAGACCAACCGGCCGAGGATGCCGGTCGCCTTGCGGAACTCGCCGGCCTCGTAGGCGCAGAGGGCCTCTTCATAGATCGCGTTGATTTCACCCTGGTCGGACTTCTCGGGGTCGCCCAGTTCGAAGAGCTCGATCGGATCGGAGATGTTGACCATCCGAACGCCCCCCAGCCGCCGAAGCGGGAAGCCGGGGCCGAGGCGGTCGCGAGTAGCCTTCGTGATCAGAAGGCTCGACTTGAAATACTTGGACGCCCCCTGCACCCGGCTCGCGACGTTCACCGTATCGCCGAGTGGGCCGTACTTGAACTTCCGCCTCGACCCGGTGTTGCCGACCCTCGCGATTCCGGAATTAATCCCGATGCCGATCCCCATCGGCTCGCCGAGCCGGTCCTGCCACCGGGCGTTGAGTGCGTTGATCGAGTCGATCATGTCGATCGCGGCGCGGCAGGCGAGCTCGGCGTGATCGGGCTGGGCCTCGGGCGCGCCCCACATCGCCATGATCTCGTCGCCGATGTAGTCGACCAGGACTCCCTGATGGTCCAGAACGCATTCCGAGAGGGTCGACAGCACGTCCTGGGTCCACTCGACGGTGAACGCCGGAGGCTGGTGGCGGGTGATCCGCGAGAAGCCGCGGATGTCGCCGAAGAGGACGCTGATCTCCTGGTCTCGCCCTTCCAGCAACTTCGGCTGGGCGGCGAGGACACGCGTGAGCTCGGGGGTGAAGAACTGCTCGAACTGCGCCAGCATCGCCAGCGCGGCACGCTCCTGCTCGACCCGAGCGAGCCCGGTCGAAAGCCCAACGGCGAGGACCTCCATCAACATCGCGTCGAGCTTGGAGACCGGCCGTCCGGCACTCGACAGCATTGACTTGATCCTCCGCTCGCCGTACAGGACCGCGATCACCTCGCCCGACCGCGACTGCACCGGCGCCACCACCACCGACGAAACGCCGGAGAGGCTCGTGCAATCTCGCATATCCTCATGAGGATCCAGCCAGGCGACCTTCTTTTCGGCCAGGACTCGGTTGAGAATCATCCGGCTCGGCGGGTTATTCTGTT
Source organism: Planctomycetales bacterium (assembly GCA_027435495.1). GTDB lineage: Bacteria > Planctomycetota > Planctomycetia > Isosphaerales > Isosphaeraceae > JAKAUH01. Next base: position 1,092 of record DAHZZC010000413.1, on the reverse strand, counting down.
CGTAATCGGCCTCGTGATCGGGGTAAAATGCGACCGTTTTCCAGTCTCCACCGTCGCGGGAGAGGACACGGCCGACATCCAGGCAGGCGACCTCCACCACGGCTCGTGCCGTTTTGTGGAAGAAATCGCTGTCGCTGGCGGCGCTCTGGAGGACCTTGATCATGGTCCGGAGCCAGTCGAAGACCTTGCGCGCGTCGAGGGGACCGGACGAGGCCAGGGCGATGGTCGAAGTGCCGGCCTCCGCCCATCCCGAGTCGTCGCCGAAGGCGGCCACGGGCTCGTCCAGGCACCGGATGTTGCCCAGGGGCTCGATCAGATGCTCGCCGGACGAGGTCGGCTTCTCGACCCGAACCACCCGGATGCCGAATCGAAGAACGATGGGCAGTTCGGTCTCATGCGCCTGGCCGGGGCGGAGAGTGAACCCGTCGTCGAAGGTGATCGAGCTGGTGTCGCTGGTGTTCCGGACGATCGCGCGGTTCGGCCCCGCTCCCTCAAGCCGGGCGTGCCGGCGCGAGACCTTCAAATCGTCTGTCGGCGCGATCGCCAGCCGAACGCCCCTGCTCGACGACGGCGTGACCTGGTAGAGGGTTTCGCCGATCCGCTGATCTTGCCGGCCCAGTTCCACCGGGGCGGCGCATTCCCGCAACACCGCGAGGGTGCCATCATTGTAGACGCGGATCATCCAGTTCTCGGCCATGCCGAAGAATCCTCTCCGATCGCCACCCGCCTGGATCGGTCTGGTCTGTCGAGCTTCCCAAACGCGGGCGAGGACTCCGTGCCTTCGCCGCGCCATCTGGGGACGGCTTCGCCCTGCAAACCATCATAGCTCATCCCGTCCAACATAGCTCATCCCGTCCAACGCTCGCGAGTCGCCACATGGGGAACTCTCCGGGGTTGTCGGTGGTTCGATTCTCCCGCCTCGGGCTTATTCCTCTTCCTCGGGTTCGGGTCGGGGGTGGGTGGTGAGCTGCTGGATCTTGTCGCTGGTGAAGTAGATCACATCGGGGACGACTGGGCCGTCCGTCCGATACGCACCGCCGCCGCCCTGATAGCGCAGGCCGTGCGAGTAGCCAAGGATGTTCCGGTGTCGAA
>DAHZZC010000412.1 GCA_027435495.1 Planctomycetales bacterium | reverse complement strand
CGTTGGCGTGGAGCCTGAAGGCCTGGAGCGCCCTGCTGGTCCCGATCGTCCCTCGGCACCGCGTCAAGCACACGGAGGAGAGACGGACGCTGTTGCAGATGGAGTTCGCGACGTACTGCGCGGCGTTCATCCAGATGCCGTGCCAGCTCGTGCGGAGTGGCGGCCGATTGATCTACCGGCTGCTGTCGTGGAACCCGTGGCAGGGAGTCTTCCAGCGGTTGGTCGAGCGGCTGAACGGGAGCTGGCTGTGCTGAGTGACGGACAACTGAAGTCGGGGTCCGGATGCCCCGATCCGTGAGGGCCATCGAGCGAGAAAGACGGGTGAGCGATGATCGAGACGAAATCCGGGAAGTCAAGAGGGGACAAAATCCCCGACATGTGGAAGGTACATTTGGACCTAATGCACTTGATTACGTAAATTGCACATGGGGACTCTTTTTTATCACGCTTGTTTTGGGGCTAATCCCCTATTTCGCCTGGGGCAATCGGGGCTGCTCGGAGATGTCGGTCTGGATGCCCCTGGGGCGCGCCTGAGCCGTCGGATACCGGAGGTCGATCATGAAAAGGCATCGTTCGCTCCTCGCCCTGGCTCTGTTCGTCCTGTGCGGGACCGGTCGGGCCGCGCCGGCCGTCGAGCGGTGGGGGATCGAAGAAATCGTCCTGCACGGGCCGGCGGGTGGCAATCCGTTCGTTGACGTCGAGCTGTCCGCCCGGTTCTCCAGGGGCGATCGGTCGATCGATGTCGCTGGCTTCTACGACGGCGACGGCGTCTACCGCGTCCGCTTCCTGCCCGACGAGCCCGGCGAGTGGCGGTACGAGACCCGGAGCAACCGGCCCGAGCTGAACGGACAGGCCGGCCGGTTCGAGGTCACTGCTCCCTCGCCCGGCAATCACGGGCCGGTCCAGGTGCGGGATACGTTCCACTTCGCGTATGCCAACGGCACCCCCTATCGCCCGATCGGGACGACCTGCTACGCCTGGACCCACCAGCCCGAGCCGCTCGAGGAGCAGACCCTCCGGACGCTGGCGCACGCGCCGTTCAACAAGCTGCGCATGTGCGTCTTCCCCAAGTCTTACGCCTACAACCGGGCCGAGCCGACCCGGTATCCGTTCGCCGGGACGCCCCCCAACTCCTGGGACTTCGCCCGGTTCGACCCCGAGTTCTTTCGCCACCTCGAGCGCCGGGTCGGCCAACTCCGCGACCTGGGAATCGAGGCCGACCTGATCCTGCTCCACCCGTACGACAAGGGACACTGGGGCTTCGACCGAATGACGCCCGAGCAGGACGACCGTTACCTGCGCCACATCGTCGCGAGGCTGGCGGCATACCGCAACGTCTGGTGGTCGCTGGCCAACGAGTGGGACTTCCTGAAGGAGAAGCGGGAATCCGATTGGGATCGGATGTTCCGCATCATCCGCGACGCCGACCCCTACGGCCACCTGCGGTCGATCCACAACGGGACAGTCCTGTACAACCACACTCACCCCTGGGTGACCCACGCCAGCATCCAGAACGGATCGGCGGTCGAGGACGCCGGCCGGGCCGTCCTGTATCGCGACGCGTACCGCAAGCCGATCGTCTTCGACGAGGTCAAATACGAGGGGGACATCCCCGAGCGTTGGGGACACCTCCCGGCCGAGGAGATGGTCCACCGTTTCTGGGAAGGGACGGTTGCCGGTACCTACGTCGGCCACGGCGAGACGTATCGCGATCCCGACGACATCATCTGGTGGGCGAAGGGCGGGAACCTGCGTGGGCAGAGCCCATCGCGGATCGCCTTCCTCCGGTCGATCCTCGACGCTGGCCCGCGCGGCGGGTTCGAGCCGATCGACAAATGGCAGGACTGGTCGATCGGTGGTCGCGTGGGCGTGTACTACCTCGTCTATCTTGGACGGACAGCTCCCCGCGAATGGTCTGTCGTGCTGCCCCGCGCCGGGCTGGACGGCCCGCTCGACCTCCGCGCCGAGGTCATCGACACCTGGGGCATGACCATCGCCCCGATCGGCGGGATTCTCCATCTCCGGCCGAAAGATCGGTATACCTATACCTGCCCCGATCGGCCCCGAATCGATCTGCCGGGCAAGCCGTACATGGCGATCCGTTTCCGTCGGGCCCCGTAGGCCACCCGATCGACGGCCGTCTGCCAGAGGCTTGTGCATGTCCCGGACGCCGGCCGCTCCCTTGGGAGACGACGAGGGCGGCGAGACGCGGAAAGCCGGTCGCACCCCGTTCATCGATCATTGGCCGATCGTGAATGAGGCCGGCCGCTCGACGTGCATGTCTTGCGGACGACGTTCGGGACGCTGTTGAGCAAGGGGGGCGTCCCGCTGCGGACGGCTCAAGCCGCGATGCGGCATTCCGACCCGAGCCTGACCGCCAATGTGTACACCGAACCTCGGTTGCTCGATGTTCATGGGGCGCTGGACGTCCTGCCATCGCTTCTCCTCGGCGCGGGACCGGATTCGGACCGGGAGTCGATCCGGGCGACCGGGACCGACGACCGCCGTTCGCTTGCACCGCCGCTTGCACCGACCTGGTGCAAGCCGAGTGCAAGCGAGTCATCCGCAGACAAAACGAAAGCCGGACCGGCCCGGCTTGCTGGAAACCCCTGTCTTTCCGGGGAAAACGCTGGTTTTCAGGAGTTGAACGAGAGGGGCTTGAGAGTGGAGACGAAGGGGATCGAACCCTCAACCTCCTGGTTGCAAACCAGGCGCTCTCCCAATTGAGCTACGTCCCCAAGGATGCTCAGAGCCGGGATGGAGTGGACTTTACTGAAGCGTATCCCGGCCTTCGCATGAATCACACCCGCATTCTAACGAATCCCCTGGCCGCTGAGAAGCGGGGCCACTTTCAAACAAACTCCGACCTGCCGCGGGAACCGAGAACATCAGTCACGGCCAGTGGCCACGGTGCGTCTCAGGCCCTCCTCGAACCCGATCAGCGGTCGGTAGCCGAGCGCTCGACCTATACGCTCCAGGCTCGCCAGCGAGTCCCGGACGTCACCCGGTCGGCCCGGCCGGAATTCGGGCTTCAGGTCCGTCCCCTGGATGCGGTTCAGTGCCGAGACCAGGTCCAGCAATCGAGTTCGCTCTCCCGTCCCGACGTTGTAAACCTCGCCGTGTAGCGGGCCCGGATGCTGGATCGCCGAGAGGTTCGCCGCGATCGCGTTGGTTACATACGTGAAATCCCGGGTCTGCTCGCCATCGCCGTAGATCGTTGGGCGACGGCCCTCGCCCATCGCCTTGATGAAAAGCGAGATCACTCCGCTATAGGGGCTCGATGGGTCCTGTCGCGGACCGAAGATGTTGAAATAGCGGAGACTCACCCCGTCGAGACCCATCGTTTGCGCGTAGACCCGAACGTAATGCTCGCCTGCGAGCTTGCCGGCCGCGTACGGGCTCATCGGTTGCGGCAGCATCCCCTCGTGCTTTGGCAACTCAACGGCATCGCCGTAGGCGCTGCTCGATGCGGCAAACACGAATCGATTTACGCCCGCCTGCCGCGACGCCTCAAGCATGTTCAGTGTCGCTGTTGGGCCGCTCTCATGCGACTGCAATGGCTCGCTGACCGATCGCGGTACGCTCGGGATTGCCGCCTGGTGGAAGACAAATGCCATTCCCTCGGCCGCGCGTCGGCAGGTCTCGAAGTCGGCGGCTGTTCCCTCGATCCACTCGTACCGCCCCGCCAGGTGTGCCAGGTTTTCCCGGCGGCCGGTGGAGAGATCGTCAAGAACCCGGACTCGCAGGCCCGCTTCGAGCAGGGCCTCGACCAGGTGCGACCCGATGAAGCCGGCCCCGCCTGTCACCAGTGCGGTTTGGTCGTTGAGCATGGAGTCCTCGGTTCTCTTCGTCCTCGGTCCGGAAATTCAGGTCGGCTTGCCGTCCCGCGTCTCCACAGCGGTCTCGCAGGAATCGGCGGTTGCGGCTTCTCCGAGCGAGGGCCTGGAATCGCTGGCAAGAAGCCTGAATCAGGCTCTTACGATGACTGCTATTGGGGCGACCACCGACCGGGTCGCGTTTCGGGTGTCCACGATCAGCGGGGTGTGGCGGGTGATCCAGTGCCAATCGTAGGCCGAATGGTCGGTGACAATGACCACGCAGTCGCGCGAAGCCAGATAGTCCGACGTCAGGTCGCGGCTTGACATTCGGAGGTCGGGGTAGTGTCGCATCGCCGGCAGTTCGGGGATGTGCGGGTCGTTGTATTCGACCTCGGCCCCTTTCCGAAGGAGGCGTTCCATTAACTCGAACCCGGGCGACTCGCGCGGGTCGTCGACATCCTTTTTGTAAGCCATGCCGAGCAGGGTGATCTTGCTCCCCTTGACGGACCGGCACCGGTCGTTGAGGGCGTCGGCAACGCGGTCGACCACGTAGCCAGGCATCGAGGTGTTGACCTCTCCGGCGAGCTCGATGAACCGTGTGCTCAGGCCGTGTTTGCGGGCGACCCAGGTCAGGTAGAACGGGTCGATCGGGATGCAGTGCCCGCCCAGGCCGGGGCCCGGGTAGAACGCCTGGAAGCCGAACGGCTTGGTGCTGGCCGCCTCGATGACCTCCCAGACGTCGACCCCCATTCGAGAATAGATCACCTTTAGTTCGTTGACCAGCGCGATGTTGACGGCCCGATAGGTGTTCTCCAGGATCTTGCTGGCCTCGGCGACCTCGGGACTGGAGACCTCGACGACACGGACAACCGCCCGGCTGTAGAGCGCGGAGGCCAGCGCGAGGCTGGGTGGGTCAAGGCCGCCGACGACCTTTGGGATCGTGGGGGCCGAGAACTGGGGATTGCCGGGATCCTCACGCTCTGGGCTGAAGGCGAGGAAGAAGTCGGCGCCTGGACGGAGACCGCCTTCGGCGAGGATCGGCAGGACGATGTCGCGGGTTGTCCCCGGGTAGGTCGTGCTCTCCAGAACCACAAGTTGCCCGGGACGCAGCCGGGCGGCGATCGATCGGGCCGAGTTCTCGACGTAAGTCAGGTCGGGGTCGCGTGCGTGGGTCAGCGGGGTGGGGACGCAGATCAAGATGGCGTCGGGCTCATCGAGGCGGCGGAAGTCGTCGGTGGCCTCGAAGCGGCCGTCATCCCGGATCGCTCGAATCGTCTCGCTGGGGATGTGCTTGATGTAGCTTTCGCCGCGGCCGAGTCGATCGACCTTGGCCGGATCGACGTCGAAGCCCAGCACGGAGAGGCCGCGCTCGCAGAAGGCGCGGGCCAGAGGAAGGCCGACGTATCCCAGGCCGATGATCCCGTCCCGGACGTTGCCCGACCGGAACTTCTCCCGGAGGGCATCATGATCAAGTGCATGCCCGGACGGTTGCCCGCCGGAGCTGGAATTGTCGACGTCCCGGATGCCCACGACCATCGATCTCCCCCTGGAACGCGCGGGCCGGCGGACGGCGGGCCGTCGCGAACACCGATTCTATCGGGTCAACCGGCCGCCCGGAAGCCGGAGGGGGGCAGGGCGATCGACGGGCCAGGGGCCGTTCTTCCGGGCGGCGAAGGAGGGGTCTCGATTGTCAGGCGCGGAAGAGGCGGCGATAGACCTGGCCCTCGTTGACGGTCGGGCGTTCGGGGCGTCCCTGGTGCCGATAGATCAGTCGGGTGTGATCGGCGCCCAGGGCGTGCAGGATGGTCGCGTGTAGGTCGCGGACGTGCAGCCGGTCCTCGATCGCGTGGAGTCCGACCTCATCCGTCCGCCCGACAACGATCCCGGGGCGAACGCCGCCGCCGGCCATCCACATCGTGAAGCCGTATGGGTTATGGTCGCGGCCGTTGCCCTTTTCGGACATGGGCGTACGGCCGAATTCTCCGCCCCAGACGACGAGGGTTTGATCGAGCAGGCCGCGGCTCTTGAGGTCGTGGACCAGCCCGGCGACGGGTCGGTCCATCGCCCGGCAGGCTTTTGCGTGGTTGATCTCGATTTCGCTGTGCGAGTCCCACCGGCTTCCTGCCCCGCAGTAAATCTGGATGAACCGGACGCCCCGCTCGACCATCCGTCGGGCGAGCAGGCAGAGCCGGCCGGTGGACTCGGTGGCCGGGTCGTCGAGGCCGTAGAGCGACCGGGTCGCGGCGGTCTCTCGGGCGAGGTCGACCGCCTCGGGGGCCTCGGCCTGCATCCGGAAGGCCAGCTCATAGCTCCGGATGCGGGCGTCGAGCTCCGACTGGTCGAACCGCGTCTCGTGGTGCCTTCGGTTCATCGAGCCCAGGAAATCGAGCTTGTTTCGCTGTCGGTCGGTGCCGACATCGGCGGGGGTGGTGAGATTCGCGATCGGTTGCTCACCCCCATCGATCCGGGTCCCCTGGTGGACGGCCGGCATGAAGCCGGTTCCCCAGTTCCTCGGGCCGCCAGCCACCTGCGCCCTCGGGTTATCCAGCATCACCACGAACCCGGGGAGATTGGCGTTTTCCGTTCCGAGCCCGTACGAGACCCAGCTCCCCAGCGAGGGGCGCCCGGCGAGCGTCGAACCCGTGTTCATCTGGCAGACGCCGCCGACGTGGTTCAGCCCGTTCGACCAGCACGACCGGATGACCGCCAGTTCGTCGGCGCAGGTGGCGATGTTCGGGAGCCAGTCGGAGACCCAGTGGCCGGACTCGCCAAATTGCTTCCACTTCCGCCGAGAGGGCAGCAACGGTGCCCGGCCCTCGCCCATCGGCGTGATCACCGGCTTGAAGCTCGGGGGCAGCGGCTTCCCCGCCAGACGGTTCAGGTCGGGCTTGGGGTCGAACGTGTCGATGTGGCTCGGGCCGCCCTCCATGAACAGGAAAATCACGCTCCGGGCTGTCGCCGGCTCTCGCCAGGGGGCCGACGGATCGGTCATCGACGGGCTGGCCGTGGCCCCAGCCCAGAGGTCGCGAGCCAGAAGGTCGCCCAGCGCGAGGCCGCCGAAACCGACGCCAGCCTCGAACAGCCACTGGCGTCTCGTTGTTTGTGATCGGGGGTTGGTGATGGGTTCCTGGTTCATGGCCGATGGCCTCCCGGGCCGGTCTTTCCTCAGGATCGAGCAGAGTTCGCCCTCAGGGCGGAAACCAATGACCAGGAATCAATCGATGTAGAGAAACTCGTTACTATTCAGGAGGACGTGGCAGAAGTCCACGAGTGCGGCGCGGTTGGGGTTGTGGATCGGCGGATGAGAAACACGCCGGGCGCGGTCGAGGAATGCGGCGGCCTCCTCGATCTCGTTGGCATCTGGCGGGCGGCCGATCGCGAGGCGGTAGGCGGTGATGATTCTCGGACGCTGGCCGTCCGAGGCGGGGGCCATTCGCTCGACCCGATCGGCGAAGGTTTTTGCCCTGGCGAGCGTCCACGGTCCGTTCAGGAGCATCAGCGCCTGGGTGCTGGTGGTGGTAGGGACGCGGCGGGAGATTGGGACGGTGCCGTCGGGGGCGTCGAAGGCGGTGAGCATGGGGTCGGGGGCGTTGCGGGCGATCCGCGTCTCGATGGTCCGACGCGGGCCCGTGGTCGCCTCGGACGGTCCGCCGATCTTCGGATCGAGTTCGCCGCTGACCGCGAGCATCGCGTCGCGGATTTCCTCGGCGTCGAGCCGGACGACGGTCCGCTTCCAGAGGAGGCGGTTCTCGGGGTCGATCCGGGCGGCGTGAACGACCTCGTCGAACGGGCGGACGGCGGCCTGGCGGTACGCTTCGGAGGAGACGATCAGCCGGTGGATCGGCTTCCATCGCTGGCCCCGGGCGATGAACTCGGTCGCGAGCCAGTCGAGCAGTTCGGGGTGGCTCGGCGGTTCACCGAGCCGGCCGAAGTCGCTGGGCGTCCCGGAGAGCCCTCGGCCAAAGTGATACTGCCAGATCCGGTTGACGATCACCCGGGTGGTGAGTGGATGATCGGGCCGTCCCAGCCATTGGGCCAGGGCGAGGCGCCGGCCGGTCGACTCGGGCGCGGCGGGCGGGGTCGCGATGGATGGAGGCGAGGGGTCGAGTGCCTTCGGGAAACCCGGCTCGATCGTTCCCTTGCG
>DAHZZC010000411.1 GCA_027435495.1 Planctomycetales bacterium | reverse complement strand
CTACGCGGCTCAGCAGCTTGAGTTCCCGAAAAACCTCGATCCTTGCGTTGTCCAGCAGTGACCGAAGCTCCACGGGGCTAAGCTTCGCTCTTAATTCGGCGATGAGAGCATCGGGTGATTGGGGTAAGTTCCCCGGGATAGTCGCTTCCACAGCAAGTACATCAACCCCTTGAGACGAGACAGGATTCTCAAGAGACGCTCCGTCAAAGACCCATTCCATCGTCTCGCAAACGCGATGGACAACTGCACGCAAATGGGGCATACGTTTCGCAAGGAAGGTGACTCTGTCCTCACGCCCCTCAAACCGAATGACGGCTTGATAGGAGTGGATCTTCGGAGTGCCCCCCCTCGGACTCGGTGACGATGACGTCAAACTTAAAGTCGATCTGATGGAGTCGCTCTTCTCTATCAATCTCACCTTCAATCCTTCTTTTTATGCACTTCTGAAGCTCTTCAGCCTTCTTGGGCCGCGGGTACGCCATGCAAATGCGGAACGCGATGTCGCCAGCCATCCGACACCTCCATCAATTTGATCGGTCATCCGGTTGTCTGTGATGCTGATAGTACGGAATCCCGTTCGGATGTGACACCAAAGAAGCAGAATCTTTACACGTGAGTACGCACTCGCCCTGGTGTTTGCGCGATTGCGTGGGTGTATATTTCGTAGTTCTGAAATAACAGTTCGATCTCACCTGCGGCATGAATGATGCTCGCCGCTGCCGAATTCAAGGGCGAAAGGGGAAAGAGAGTTTAAAATCGAATGTGGATTTTCTTGCGATTCGTTGCGGCCTAATTTTTTGTTGCCACAAGGATGTTTACCGGTTCGGAGGCGGCTCCAGCCGGTACTTACGGCCAGTACACTGGCTGGCAGTAGCCTCGCCCACTCAAAGATCGCGAAGCCGGTTGAATGAAAGGGCGAGGCTCCGTCCGAGCCGCACTCACAGCCTCGGCGGGCGCCTCGCCCTCCCGGTACAATCGGACACCGTCTCTGGGTTCGTGTCTCAGCCGAACAGCCGGGTGACGGCCTCGGCCTTGACCAGCTCTCGGGGCTGGTTGAGGTGGTTGTAAACGATCGTGGCCGGGTCGATCCCGAAGGCGTGGTAGATCGAGGCCAGCAGCTCGCCGGGGTGGACCGGGTCTGCCAGCGGCGCCGAGCCGGTCTTGTCCGACTGGCCGTGGACGTGTCCGCGGCGGATGCCGGCGCCCGCGAGGACGGCCGTGTAGCAGTACGGCCAGTGGTCGCGGCCGTCGGGGCTGTTGCCGTTGCCCGACGTGCTGACGCCCTTTTGAGGGCTCCGGCCGAACTCGCCGACCGCAACCACCAGCGTCTCGTCGAGCAGGCCGCGGCGGTCCATGTCGGTGAGTAGACCGGAAAGCCCCTGGTCGAGCATCGGGCCGGATCGGTCGCGCATCCGGTTGGTCAGGTCGGAGTGGTGGTCCCAGGAGTGGTTGTCGGAATTGGCGACCTTCGGCCAGATCACCTCAACGACCTTCGTCCCGGCCTCGACCAGGCGACGCGCCAGCAGGCAGCTCTGGCCGAAGGTATTCCGGCCGTAGAGATCGCGGGTCTCGGCCGATTCGGCCTGGAGGTCGAACGCCTCGCGCGCCCGGCCCGAGACGATCAGGCTCAGGGCCCGGTCGTAATACTCGTTCAGCTTCAGATCGGCGACGGCCTGATCGATGTCGCGCATCCCGGCGTTGAAGGCCTCGCGGAGCTTCGCCCTGCGCTGGAGGCGGACGGCGAAGACCTCGGGCCGGAGCTTCAGGTCGTCGACCTTGATCCGGTCCATCTTCGCCATGTCCATGTCGTCGCCGTCGGGGAAGAGGGTATAGGGGTCGAACGCCTTGCCGAGGAACCCCGCGGTGCCGCCCTTGCCGACGACGTTGCTCTCCTGGAGCGGTCGCGGGAGCATCACGAACGGGAGCATCGGGACGTCCTGCGGACGGAGCCGGATGATCTGCGAGCCGAAGTTGGGGAAGTCCTTCGCGTTCGGCGGCTCGAGCTGGCCCGACGGGCTGACCTTGGCGGTCGTGTAGCCCGTCATCATCTGGTGGATCGCCGCCGTGTGGTTGAACAGGCCATTCGGCGTGTAGCTCATCGAGCGGATCAGCGTGAGCTTGTCCGTCACCTGAGACAGTTTCGGCAGGATCTCGGTGAACTTGACGCCCGGGACCTTCGTGTCGATCGGCTTGAAGACGCTCCGGACGTTGTCGGGGACGTTATCCTTGGGGTCCCAGAGGTCGAGGTGGCTCGGCCCGCCCTGAAGATAGACCATGATGATGCTCCTGGCCCGGCCCCAGCCTGGCCCTCGGCTGACCTCAGCGCCCCGCGCCGAGGCGGCCTGCAATTCGAGCATCGACCCGAGCCCCAGCCCGAGCAGTCCCGAGCCGCCCACTCGCAAAATATCGCGGCGCGTGACGCCCAGATCCGCATCGCAGAGGTCCTTGCCGGCCCGACCGGGTACGATGATCATCGTCTGGCTCCCTGGTATCCCTCGCCTCGTCGACCTCCCAGGCTCGCGCCTGTCAAACAAGTATTGTATCGACGGTCGACCGGGCTGTCCCGCGCGATCTCCGGTTTTTCGGTTGGTTTTTTTGCCCGGCTACGCGTCCGGGAACCGCTCGCGGAGGGCGTGGGCCAGGCGGAGGTAGCCCTCGACGTCGATCTCCTCGGCGCGGAGCTGGCCGCTGAGGCCGTGTTCCTGAAGCCAGACGTCGACGTCGGCGCGGGTCCAGTCGCCGGTCCCGAAGCCGGATAGGACGTGGCGGATGTATTTCCGTCGGTGCTGGAAGACCTGGCGGACGACCTTGTGGAACCAGGCGACGTCGCCGACCCGCTCGCGAAACGCGGCATCGGGGCGGATCTCCACCACCGCCGAATCGACCTTCGGCCTCGGCCAGAAGACCGAGGGAGGCAGATTACGGACGATCGATGCCGATGCCAGCGCCTGGACCAGCACCGAGACCGAACCGTATGCACCCGTCGAGGGACGCGCGATCAGGCGGTCGGCCAGCTCGCGCTGGATGGTTACGACCATCCGCTCGGGACGCAGGTCGGGATGGACGAGCAGGTTCGAGATCAGCGGCGTCGCGATGTTGTAGGGAAGGTTCGCGACCAGCTTGAACCGGCGGGCCGGATCGGAGGCCAGACCCGATCGGACGGCGTCGAGAACCTCGGCATTGATCTCATGCTTGCCGGCGAGGGCGTCCCGGTGCAGGACCCGGACGTTCGGCAGGCCGGCGGTCGACTCGGCCGCGAGCTTCGCCATCGCCGGGTCGAGGTCAACAGCGACCACCGCCGCGCCCCGAGAGGCCATCAGCGACGTCAGGGCGCCCGTACCTGGGCCAACCTCAAGAATCAGATCCCCGGGGCCAACCTCGGCCGCCTCGACGATCACGTCGTGGATGTTCAGGTCGATGAGGAAGTTCTGGCCCAGCCGACGCTGCGGCGCGATCCCGCGCTCGGCGAACAGCCTCCTCAAATACGATTGCGTCTGTCGGACAGGCGGCATCGGTTCACCCTACCCGCATGAGTTTCTGGACGTGCCGGGCGAGCATGTCGGTCTCGATGTTCACGGCGTCGCCGGGGTGCAGCAGGCCGAGCGTGGTGACGGCCAGGGTGTGTGGGATCAGCATGACCGAGAAACCATCCTCAAGGACCTCCACCAGGGTGAGGCTCACGCCATCAACGGCGATCGAGCCCTTGGGGACCATCAGCGGGGTCCAGGCCGGGTCGATCGAAAAGGCGAGGAACTCCCATTCCCCCTCGGTCCGTCGCTCCTGGAGCGCCGCGACGGTGTCGACGTGCCCCTGGACGAAATGGCCGCCGAGCCGGTCGCCGACCTTGAGCGACCGCTCCAGGTTGACCCGATCGCCGGCACCTCGGGCGCCGAGGTTGGTCCGGAGCAGGGTCTCGGGACCGGCCTGGACCTCGAACCGATCGCCGTCGATCGTAACTGCGGTCAGGCAGCATCCGTTGACGGCAATGCTCTCACCCAGGACGATCGGGTCGTCGGAGGCGAGCCCATCCCAGGCGATCGCCAGTCGACGCCCTGCGCCCTCGTCGTCAGCCCGGAGGATTCGCCCCATCGCCTGAACCAGCCCGGTGAACACGCCCGCAACCCTCCCGACCCGTCGATCTCGCACGCCAGAAGACACGCGGATCTATGGTAGCAGGCCAGCGGGCCGGTTAGAATCGCGCCAGGGCAGCGTTCCACGTCGAAGGACCCGGCCGCTCGCCGTCCGTCGCGAGGCGATCGACCACGATCGAAAAGGGAGACGAAACCAGATGCAATCCCCCCTCCATCGCCGCGATTTCCTCGCCCAGGCGACCGCCGCCGCAACCGTCGCCACCGCCGCTGTTTCGGGGACAGCCCGCGCCGCGACGGCGCGCGCCCTGCCGAAGGGCCCGACCGACAAGGTTACTCTGGGCAAGACCGGCATCCAGGTCTCGCTCGTCGGGATGGGGACAGGCAGCCATGGCTCGGGCCAGGCCAGCAATCAGACCCGACTCGGCATTGCGGGCTTCCGACGCGTCGTCCGCCACGCGCTCGATCGGGGCGTCTGCTTCTTCGACGTGGCCGATCAATACGGCTCGCACGTCTACCTCCGCGAGGCGCTCAAGGGCGTTCCCCGTGAGAACTACGTGATCCAGACCAAGACGCACGCCACCAACCTCGCCGACGCCAAAAGCCACATCGAGCGGTATCGGATGGAGCTGGGCGTCGATTACCTCGACGTCGTCCTGCTGCACTGCATGCAGCGCTCGGGGTGGCAGAGCCAGCACACGGGGGCGATGGACTACCTCCGAAAGGCCAAGGAGGAAAAGCTCATCCGCGCCCACGGCACGAGCTGCCACGGCATGGACCCGCTTCGGACCTCCGCCCAGGAGCCGTTTGTCGAGGTCGACCTCGCTCGGATCAACCCCGAGGGGCTCATCATGGATGCCATGAAGCCGGATGAGGTCGCCTCGGTCCTCCAGGAAATGCACGACGCCGGCAAGGGTGTCGTCGGCATGAAGATTCTCGGCGAGGGCCGGATCAAGACCCCCGAAGGCAAGGACGCCTCGCTCCGATACGTTCTCGGGCTGGGAACCGTCGACGCCTTCATCATCGGATTCGAGTCGACCGACCAGATCGACGACATCCTCAAGCGGACCGAGGCCGCCCTGGCCTCGCTCCGGGCCTGAAACTCGGCCCGCCTCGGCGGCACAGCATCGGCTGCCGCCGAGCGGGCCACTCCATGGTCCCGCCTCGTCCCGCCTCGCCTCGATCTTCTCGACCGACTTCAGCGCCGATCAGCGGACCTCTTGATGGAAGCGGTTCGACGGCTCGGCCTCGACATGCCAGGCGACGCCCGGGCGGTCGAAAGACGACGTTTCCTCTTCCCTCGAAGAGACGTAATGCGCCACGCGCGGCGTGATGTAAAGGACGGCCGCCACCATCGCGATCAACGCCAACCAGACCAGTGTGTCTCCGACCTGCCGCATGACCGTTCCCCTCCACACCCTGCGATCGTGGAGCGGGCGCCGGTGGCGTGAATCCCTCGTCAACGCCTGGAACCGGACGTCCGATCACCCACGACCTCGGCCTGACCTAACCTTCGACTCGAGGCGCGCGCAGCGTGCCCCTCATCCCGATGCACCTGGCGATCGACCGAGTGCCCCCGAGTCGACGGGAGGGCCGGACACCCCGGGAGCCGGGACGCCGTCCGATCCGCCGATCGCTTCGTTCGTGGCACGGTGATTCTCACCCTCTTCTAGCAGATTCGATTCCATGGGAGAGGAATTCGAGAACATCGACTGCTCCCGGCCCGGACGTCCGGCCGCGGGAGTCGCCTGGAGGCTTCGCGTGTTGCTCCAGAGGAACCCTAGTTGATTTCTCGGATCTTGTCTTCACGGAATCCTCCTTCCCTGAAAAACACCGGGAACCGGTCCCTTGCGTCTGACGTGGTGAAAAGACAACATGACCCGATTGATCGCACGAACCACGTCGAGAACGACGGGTGTCGGACCGATCGACCCGGATTGAGGAGCGATGGAACGATGACGAGCCGAATGGGTCCTGGCCATCCGTGCCGGGGAGATCGTCAGGCGTGGGACCGGGCCCGCGCCGGGATGGTGACGCTGGGCCTTGCGATGCTTGTCGGCTCGATCTCGGCCGATGCGGCCGAGACGCGGCTCGACGGGCGCGCCTTCCGGCTGCCCGATGGCTTCACCATCGAGCGGGCCGCTGGCGCCCCAATGATCGATCGCCCGATCACCGCCGCCTTCGACGACCGCGGGCGCCTCTACGTCGCCGATTCCTCCGGGTCCAACGACAACGTCCGGAAGCAGCTCGAAGAGCGTCCGCACCGGATCGTACGGCTTGAGGACTCCGATCGTGACGGGGTTTTCGATCGTTCCGTGGTCTTCGCCGACAGGATGATGTTCCCCGAGGGGACGATGTGGCGTGACGGCTCGCTCTACGTGGCGGCGCCCCCATCAATCTGGAAGCTCACGGACACCAACGACGACGGCGTTGCCGACCGGCGCGAGGAGTGGTTCCGGGGTCGGACGCTCACCGGATGCGCCAACGACCTGCACGGTCCCTATCCCGGACCGGATGGCCGGATCTACTGGTGCAAGGGGGCGTTCGCCCGGCAGACCTACCCACGCCCCGGAAAGTCGCCGTTTTCCTCGCGAGCCGCCCATATTTTCCGGGCCCTTCCCGACGGCAGCGGGATCGAGCCGGTGATGACCGGCGGGATGGACAACCCGGTCGATGTCGTCTTCACTCCGGGTGGCGAGCGGATCTTCACCACCACCTTCTTCATCCATCCGAGCGGCGGGCGCCGCGACGGGCTGATCCATGCGATCTATGGCGGGATCTACGGCAAGATCCACGAGCCCATCTTCGAGCCCGTCCACAGGTGGACCGGGCCCGACGTGATGCCGGTGTTGCTCGACATGGGCCCAGCGGCCCCCTGCGGGCTGGTCCGCTACGAGTCGGAGGCCTTTGGCCCGGCGTATCGCGATAACCTCTTCGCCTGTTACTTCAACCTCCACAAGGTCGGCCGGCATGCCCTGGTGCCCTCGGGTGCCAGCTTCACCACCCGCGATGAAGACTTCGTCTCCAGCCCCGATCTCGACTTCCACCCGACCGACGTCATCGAGGACGCCGACGGTAGCCTGCTCATCGTGAACACCGGCGGCTGGTACAAGCTCTGCTGCCCAAGCTCGCAGCTCCAGAAGCCAGATATCCTGGGCGCCATCTATCGGGTCCGGCGTACCGATGCGGCAAAGCTCGACGACCCGCGCGGCCTGGCGATCGACTGGCCGAAGCTCGCCGACGATCGTCTCGCCGCTCTGGTCGACGATCCGAGGCCGGCGGTCCGCGATCGGGCTATCGGCTGGCTGGCCAGGCGGGGCGAGCCAGCTCTTCCGGCGATCGCGGCCCGGCTCCGCGACCACTCCGGGCTCCGAGGTGATCGCGGACGAGTCAACCTCGTCTGGGCCGCCTGCCGGATCGATAACCCCCAGACGAGGGCCGTCGTCCGCGAGGCCCTGGAAGATCCCTCTCCCGCGGTCCGACAGGTCGCGACGCACGCCGCCGGACTCTGGCGCGATCGCCAGGCCACGTCAAAACTCATCGGCCTGCTCCGCGACGATTCGCCCGCAGTCGCTCGGGCCTCGGCCGAGGCCCTGGGGCGGGTCGGCGATGCAGCGGCGGTCCCGGCGCTGCTCGGAGCCGTGCGTAACGCCCCCGATCGGATCATGGAGCACTCGATCACCTATGCCCTGATCGAGATCGAGGCGCCCGACTCAACCCGCCGAGGGCTTGACGAAACCAACCCGCGCACAATCCGGGCGGCCATGATCGCGCTCGACCAGATGGAGGGCGGACAGATCGAACCGAGGCGCGTCGCGGCGCTCCTCTCTTCGGACCGTCCGATCCTCAAGGAAGCGGCCTCGTGGATCGTGGGGCGGCATCCCGAATGGGCCGGCGAACTGGCCGGTGTCCTCGGCGATCGCCTGGCGACCCGCGCCCTGCCGGCCTCCGATCGTGCCGAGCTCGCCCGCCAGCTCGGGCGATACGCCGGCTCCGAACCGATCGCCCGACTCCTGGCCGATCGCCTCGCCGATCCCGCCTCAACCCCCGACGTCCGGCGGATCTGCCTCTCGGCTCTGGCAAGTTCGTCGAGAAAGCCGGGCGATGTCCCGACACGATGGATCGAGGCGATGTCGACCGTGCTCGACAGCAAGGATCCGAGCCTGATCGCGGCCGTCGTCTCGACAGCCCGCTCGCTTCCCATCGCCTCGGGATCGAAACCAGCTCACGCGATGGCCGACCGGTTGCTCCGTCTGGCCGATGATGCCGCCAATCCGACCACGCTCCGGCTCGACGCCATGGCGGCGATACCCGGCGGCCTTGACCGCCCGGCGCCCGCGGTCCTCGACTTCCTGCTCGACCAGATCGACTCCGACCGTCCGGTCGCCGACCGGACCACCGCGGCCGATGTCCTGGCGCGGGCCCGGCTCTCGAACGAGCAGCTTGCCCGGGTCGCCGACGCGATGGCCGGCGCAGGCCCTGTTGAGGCCGACCGGTTACTCTCGGCCTTCGAACAATCCACCGACGAGGCCGTCGGCGCCCGCCTGGTGGATGTCCTCGCCCGATCGCCGGCGCTCTCGGGGCTCCGGGCCGAGGCCATTCGGACTCGTCTGGCGAAGTATCCCGAATCGGTCCGGTCGCGGGCCCAGTCGAAGCTGTACGCCCGGCTCGAAGCCGGTGCGGCCCAGCAGCGCGAGCAGCTCGAACAGCGGCTCGCGACTCTTGCCGCCGGTGATGTCCGCCGCGGCCAGATGGTCTTCCACAGCGAGAAGGCGGCCTGTTACGCCTGCCACGCGATCGGATACCGAGGCGGGAACGTGGGGCCCGACCTCACCCGGATCGGCTCGGTTCGATCGGATCGCGACCTGCTCGAATCCATCCTCTTCCCCAGCGCCAGCCTGGTCCGGAGCTTCGAGCCGGTCGCAATCGCGACCCAGGACGGCAAGGTCTACAACGGCCTGATCCGCGGCGAGGACGCCGACGAGATCCGGCTGGCGACCGGCCCAAACCAGGAGGTCCGCGTCGCCCGGACCTCGATCGAGGAAATGCGGCCCGGGACCGTCTCGGTGATGCCCGCCGGCCTCGACCAACAGCTTACGCCCCCGGAACTCACCGGCCTCATCGCCTTCCTCAAAGCTTGCCGATGACCCCCGCGCAGTCCAGTGCACGCCGCCCGGAACCCCAACGCTCAAGCGGGCGCCGGGCCGCCTGCCTCGCGAGCGCCTCCGCTCCCCTTTTATGTCCACCGGCTTGATCTGAACTGCCCAGACCGCCAGCGACAAAGATATTCCTCCTTCGAATCGCGTTTCGATATGGCTTTTGGGGCCGCCGAACCGCCGCGGTGGCACCCATATTGCAGAATCAGGCCAAACTCGAAGCGGCCAGGGACCACGGGGCCGGATGGCGTGGTCTGGCCGGTAGGGCCGCTTGCGCTCAAGGCCAGGATGAGCCAGAAACAGAGATACTCTTGTTGGAGGGATGATATGAAGTTTCGACTGAGGATGGCAGCGGCGCTGGCTCTAGGGTTCTCAGGGCTGTTGCCGGTCGGTGCGATGGCTCAATCGCGGCCGGCGGGCGACCTGCCGGGGCCGATCGATAACCCCCGCGACCTGCAAGACACGCTCAAAATGCTCTTCAAGATGGCCGACACCGACAACAACGGCCAGATCTCGCAGAAGGAGGCCACCGACGTTGGCAACCTGCTGGTTGGCGGCTTCTTCTTCCGCGCCGATCAGAACGGCGACGGCGTTCTCGAGCCGCAAGAGGCTCAGGCCGCCCGCGAGCAGCTCTTCCGCCAGCAGCCGCTGACGCGCTATCTCTTCGAGCGCACCAAGCCGCAGCAGGGCGAGATCGGCCATCCCAGCTCCTCGCCAGCGGGCAACGACAACCCGGCGGGCCGCCTCGCCCAGAACATCGCCAGCAATCCGATCCAGGCGATCGGCAACATGCTCGACTCGAACAAGAACCAGAAGATCGAGGCCACTGAGCTTCGCCAGGCTGTCCAGCAGGCTGTGCAGATGCTCTTCCAGGTCGCTGATACCAACAACGACGGTCAGATCAGCCCCGTCGAACTGAATACCGCTGCCCTCGAGATGGCACGCACCGCGACCCAGGTCGCCTTCACCACCGCCGACGCTGATCGGAACGGCGCGATCAGCATGACCGAGTTTGACAAGGCGCTCACCGGCCCGGCGCACGCCGCGTTCCGCGTCCTCGACGCCAACAACGACCAGCAGCTCTCGCTCCAGGAACTCCAGCGGGCCCAGCAGATCCTTTTCGACCAGTACCGTCGCCTGATGATGCCCGACGCCCCCAACGCCCCGATCCGGCAGATCCAGAACGCCACGGCACCGACCACGAACACCGTGGTTCCCGGGACGATTGTCCAGCCCGCGCCCATCGCGGCCCCGACGACCGTCCAGCCCTGACCGGATTCGGAGGCATCGCTTCCAGAAAACACCCAGGCTCCCGCGCCCCGCTCGCCGAGGCGCGGGAGTTTTTTTGCGCGCTTCGTGATCCTGGCGAGAGTCGGCCGACTTCGATCCGAGCCTCTTCCTGGTCCTCCCGCGGCCGACGTCTCCCGCGCAAGAAAATGGCCCGGCCGGGGATGCCGGGCCGGGCCTGGTGACACTTCGGTGGATCCGCCTCGTCGATCAGCGCGACGTCCACGACCGTGGCACGTAGGAGGCGATGGCCTCGCCGGCCCGCTCAAGCGGGCCCGAGACGCTCTCGGAAATGCGATGGCGGGCCTGGTCCCACGAGCCGGCGAGCGAGTCGCCCAGGCGATGACGGGCGTGGTCGAATCGCCCCGGCAGGTCGCGCATCGACTCGGGCGCATGCCGGCCGAACCAGCTTTCTTCCTCGCGGTCGAGCAACAGGGTGACGAGCAGCCCGAGCCCGAACCCGACGCCGAAGGCCGCCATCAGCGAGGTATGCGGGCGATCCGAGACGATCTGTCCGACAGCACCCCAGCGCCCGGCTTGCTCCTCGCCCTGATGCCCACCGTCGGAGCGGGGCCGGTCGCCGTATTCCTCGGCGTAGCTGGTACCTGGGTAACCCTGATCGTACGGGGCATGCACCCGCTTCGAATGATTCCTCCTGGCCATGGAACGCTCCTCTGCCTCTGGGCAAATAGGGTCTCTCCCGTTCGGGACAACATCCAGACTCCCCAGAGCAAAGGGGATGCCGCCACCGGGCGAACCATGATCCGCGATCGTGCCGGGCACGAGGTTTGCGACCTCGCCCACGGCGGGCCGGGCCAGGCATCCGGCCCGGTTTCGATCCACAAACGAAATCCAGGGAAGGCAACATGTCGACATTCTCAGCCGCGGAAGAACTCCGGACATCGGCGAGGCGAACAGGCCCTGGACATCCCGAGAATGTCGGCGAGGCCGAGCGATGGCTAAGTGGGATCGTCGGGGCCGCGATGGTCGCGGGTGGGCTGAAGGAACGCTCCCTCGGCGGGCTCGCCTGGGCGGCTCTCGGCGGCGCTCTGATTTACCGGGGCGCGACCGGCCATTGCGGACTCTACCAGCGGCTCGGCATGAGTACCCTCGGCGGCCGAAACCCGGCCGTGAAATGGGCGAAGGGAGCCCATCGCGGTGTCCTCGTAACGGGAGAGATCACGGTCGCCCGCCCCATCAGCGAGGTCTATGCGTTCTGGCGGGATTTCGCGAACTTCCCCAGGTTCATGGCCCACGTGGAGAGCGTCCACGAGACCAGCCCAAACCATTCGCACTGGGTGGCGCGCGGACCGATGGGGACGCCCATCGAGTGGGACGCCGAGGTCTTCGCCGAGCGGCCGAACGCGCTGATCGCCTGGCGATCTGTCGCGGGCTCGCAGGTGGATTGTGCCGGCTCTGTCCGATTCCGGCCGTCGGCGGGCGGTCGAGGGACTGACGTCCACGTCTCGATCAACTACGAACCCCCCGGCGGTCAGTCGGGCGCCGCGGTCGCCCGACTCTTCGGCGAAGATCCCCATACCCAGATCACCGAGGACCTCGCCCGATTCAAGACCGTCGTCGAGGCTGGCGCCACGACCGACCCAGGAGGACTGGGGATGTGAGACGCTTCGGCACAATCACCTTATTATATCGGCAAGAAAGTAGGTCAGGCTTTCCAGCCTGACCCGCTCGAAAAGGGCTGGCTGGAAAGCCTGACCTACTCGAGCTTCGTCTTCGCCGGCCTCTTAAGCTTTGGCCGGGACTGATGTCGTTGTAGGAGCCGGCTCCAGCCGGCGATCGGCGCGGCACCTTATTACGTCGGCAAGAAAGTAGGTCAGGCTTCCCAGCCTGACCCGCTCGAAAAGGGCTGGCTGGAAAGCCTGACCTACTTGAGCTTCGTCTTGGCCGGCGTCATATTGACGTCTCATTTTCCCTGTCAAATATCGAATGCAAACAACGATCAAACCATCATCCGCCGGAGCGAACGGATGATGTACCGGTTCTCGGGCCGGTTGCGGGCGGCGATCCGGAGGAACCGGCCTGGCTCGAGGCCGCGCTTGTCGTCGCAGGTTCGGGTGTAGATCCCGCGCCGGACGAGCATGCGCCAGACGAGGTCCTCGGCGCTCAGGCCGTTCTGAAGCTCGACCAGGGCGAAATTCGCCTGGGTTGGGTAGACGCGCAGGCCCTCGGTGCGCCGAAGCGCCGCGAAGAATCGGTGGGAGTTCCGGATAAACCGGACGCGCTCGCGCTCGTACCGCTCCTGGAAGTCGGGCCGCGAGTACAGGTCAAAGAAGTATTCGGCCAGTCCCGAGGAATTCCAGAGAAAGCCGTTGTCGAGCAGAGTCCGGACCCG
The DNA here is from genome assembly GCA_027435495.1 of Planctomycetales bacterium. Taxonomy (GTDB): domain Bacteria; phylum Planctomycetota; class Planctomycetia; order Isosphaerales; family Isosphaeraceae; genus JAKAUH01. Next base: position 2,303 of record DAHZZC010000411.1, on the reverse strand, counting down.
TTGCGGGTCCATCACGGCGTAACCGGCGCGGATGCCGGCGACGCCGAAGTCCTTGGACATGCTCTTGACCACGATCAGGTTCGGATGCCGCCGAACCTCGTCGGCGACGCTCCGATAGGTGTAGCCGATCCCCTCGGTGGCGAAGTGGATGAAGCTCTCGTCAACGATGACATTCGGGACCTGGCGCAGCTCTTCGAGCAACCAGAGCATCGTGGCGTGTGCGATGTAGCCACCGTCAGGGTTGTTCGGGTTGATCAGCACAACCGTGTCGGGCCGCTCGCGACGGACGATTTCCAGATAGCGAACCGGATCGAACCGAAAATCCTCTTCCTTGCGCAGGACGTTGAAGACAACCTGCGTCTCGGGCCGGGCAAACTCGTAATAGGCGGAGAACGTGGGCAGGTTGACGAGGATTTTTCGGTCGGTCAAACGGTGGAGAATCGCCTGGATGATCTCGATGGCGCCGTTGCCAATGAACAGGGAGTCGGGATCCAGGCCGAGAACGGGAGCGAGCTTGGTAGCGATCACGCGGTTCTGCGAGGGATAGAGCTCGAGCAGAGCGCGGAGCCGTCTCGGTCGGATGACCTCGCGGTGGAGGTGTCCGAGGAAGAGGTTGGTGGCATACGGATTGGAGAGGAAGCAGGCGTCGACCTTGAGGCGGAGTTCTGGGATCTGCTTGGCGAGGGTCCAGGCGCTGGGGGAGTGGGAGCCGGCCTCCCGCTTGAGCTCCTTGATCCGCTCGACAATGGCCTGCTCGCGGGCGTTGAAGCGGGACCGCCGGAAGTCGGGAGTTGGCGGCTTCTGGAGCCAGGGGGCGGTGAGGCCCAGGCCGAAGGAGAACGGTTTGAACTTGGGGCCGGGTTCGCGGGTTCGCTGGACGATCACTTCAGCCTCGTTCGTGGACGCGTTGGCGAGCCGGATGGCCGTCGACGTAGATGGGACGCCTCGCCTCAAAGGGGACTTCTTGCCGGGCGCCCGTGCCCGGATCTCCGTCATTCCTCCATGGCTCCTTCATCCGAACTTAGCATTGCACATGGTAGGACGAAACTCGGCGGGCGACAAGTCAGTGCTGTCGGCAATCCGGACGGGGCGGTCGGCGGGATTGGGTCGGATGGGGTGGCGGGCCGTTTTCAAGGGATGGGCGGGCGGTCATACTGTCGGGCGGATGCGGATTCGGTGAGGTTCCTCGGGCGGGATCGGAGCGGCCGGTCGGCGCCGAGGTCGAATCGAGCCCAGGCGACCCGGAGTGGATCGATGAGCGAGCGGATCGTTTTGCGGACGGGCGAGGCTCTGGTCGAAGGCGCAGAGGATTACCTGTGCGCCGAGCCAGAGATCGTGATCGGCGAACTGGACGGGCCGGTCGGCCAGGCGCTGGCGAACCTGATCGGCGACCAGGTGAAGGGACATTCGCGGGTCTTCGCGATCCTGGCAAGCGATGTCCAGGTGAAGCCGGCCACAGTGATGGTGAGCAAGGTGACGGTGAAGAGCGGCAAGTATACGAACATCCTGATGGGGACGGTGCAGGCGGCGATCGCGCACGGCGTCCTCGACGCGGTCCGGACCGGCGACATCCCCCGCGACAAGGTGGATGACCTGGGGATCATCTACAGCGTCTGGCTCGACCCGGCGGTCCTCGACGCCGACGACCTGGACCACAAAGCGCTCTTCGACGTCCACCGCGAGGCGACGTTGAAGGTGATCCGCAAGGCGATGCGCCGCGAGCCGACCATCGACTGGCTGCTGGAACACCAGGAGAAGGTCACGCATTACTTCCACGACCTCGGCGTCAAGGGCGAGTTGTAGGGCGAACGTCCACCCGGCAAGGTGTGATGGTGAGGGAAATCTCTCCCGTGGTACGCTCGATTCATGTCCTGACGACACGGTACCCGTGCGAGGTAACCATGAGCCGGCCCAGGCACAGTCTTCTCAATATTCGTTACGTCCTTTTTTTCGCGCCTTCACCGTGTCGGACGAGGAGGTCCGCATCCTCAGGGTCCGCGGTCCAGGACAGCCGCCGTTCAGGTCCCGAGATGTCAGCGACGAGTGACGGACGACCACAGCGTCGCCGCCGAACCAATCCAAAGCCCCGCCCGCTCCGATCGGACAACCACATGCCCGTCTGACCGAGCCAGGGCGATCCGCCGAATCGCTGATCTGGCAATGGCCGTTTTTCGCTATGGCCCCGTATTCCTGTCCGCCGACCCGATGGGCATTGATCCGCCGGGCGGACGGAACGGCTTCGGGCTCCTTCAAGCCCTTCCCGGTAAACATGCGAAAAATGTTGCCCTGGCTGTTGACGCGGC
>DAHZZC010000410.1 GCA_027435495.1 Planctomycetales bacterium | reverse complement strand
GACCCTCGCCTCGGGGGGCAAGAATATCGCGGCATCGAGGACTGCCGGACGGAGTTCGAGGGCTGGCGGATCTATTATCTCGACCCGCGCGTGGCCATGCGCTCCGCCCGGCCTCCCGCCGACGTCCAGGATATCGGAGTCCTCGGAGAGAATATCGCTCCCTATCTCTACCGATTGAAGGCCGAGCACCCCGGGCATTTCGCCGCCGCCAGGCGGACCCTGCGATCTCTTATTCCGAGCGTCGAGGATTTGAAGGTGGACCTCGATGAAAAACGAGGGACGCTGGACATCCAGGTTCGGCAGGACGGGGCGGACTACCCTTCGAGGATCATCTCCGAGGGGACACTCCGCATGCTCGCCCTGTGCGCCATCGCGACGAATCCCTGGGCCGGGGAGCTGATCGCCTTCGAGGAACCAGAGAACGGCGTCCATCCCCGCCGCCTGGAGCTCATCGCCCAGTTGTTGATCTCCCTGGCGATCGACCAGGGCCGTCAGGTCATCGTCACAACGCACTCGGCCCTCTTCTGCGAGGCCGTCTTGAAGCTCTCTCGTTCGTACCGGGAGGACGTCGTCCTCCTCAACGTCCGCCGCGGAAGGCAAGGAACCGAGGTCAGCCCCTTCAAGGCCGCTGATACGCTGTTCCAGGACAGCGAGATGGTTGAGGCCCTGACTGCCCCAAGTGAGGACGGGCTTTTCGAGGGCCTGCTCCTCCGGGGGTTGCTCGATGAGTAAACCCCTTCGGATCGACCTGTTCGCCGAGGACCGTGGCCACGAAATGCTGCTCAAGCCACTCCTCGAACGTCTGGCCAGGGAACGAGACCGGGATGTCGAGGTTTCCGTGAGGTCCGCTCGCGGAGGCCACGGCCGGGCCATCGCGGAACTGAAACTCTACCAGAACAGCCTCACGAAAAAGATCGGATCGGGAACTCTACCCGACATCCTGGTCGTCGCCATCGACGGCAATTGTTCAGGCTTCGCCGAGGCGCAGCGAACCACTCGTAGCGCATTGATCGAGGAGTTCCCCACCCGTACCGTGGTGGCGACCCCCGACCCACACATCGAGAAATGGTATCTGGCGGATCTTGAGGCCTTCCATCAGGTCGTCGGGGCCTCGCCCAGCGTGGGGAAACAGAAGTGTAAGCGGGACGTCTACAAGGGCCTTCTCGCCGATGCCGTGAGAAAAGCCGGACATCCTCCGACTCTCGGAGGCATCGAGTTCGCGCGGGAGTTGGCCGAGGTGATGGATTTCTTTCGAGCCAGCAAGTCGGACAGAAGCCTGAAGCACTTCCTCGATGAGATCGCCGCTCGGCTCGAACCTCGGTGAGGACAGCACGCCAGGAATCTCCAGCCGAGGAAACCCCTTTTTCAACGAGTCGCTCGTCCTGGGAACCCTACGGCCGGCTCCGGCCGGTTGCCTTCGACCGGTCGAGCAGCGCCTTCAACTCGGCGACGATCTCGGGATGCCGGAAGTAGAGGTTGGTGGTTTCCCCGGGATCGGTCTGAAGATCGAAGAGTTGCCCGGGCGCCTCGGGGGCCGTCTCGGGCAGGGCGAACGGTCGGAGTTCGCCGATGGTGTAGTTATTCCCGCCCGAACCCTGGTGATCCAGGTATTTCCATCGCCCACGACGGATCGAGAGCGTGCGCGCCCCGCGGAACGCCTGCTCGATCAGGTACGGCCGAATCGGTGCCCGGGCCTTCCCTTCGAGCGCGGGAAGCATGTTGAAACTATCTTCCGCGGAATCGCGCGGAAGCTCGGTCCCGAGGATCGCGGCGAGGGTCGCCATCAGATCGGTCAGGCAGATCGGTTGATCGCTGGTCGTGCCGGCTTTCACCCGACCCGGCCATCGGACGATCAAGGGGACGCGATGACCGCCCTCCCAGTCGTCGCGCTTCACCCCGCGCCAGGGGCGTGCTCCGTCGTGCCGATAATCGGCCCGCATGTGGACGACGCTCGTGGTCTCGGGGCCGTTGTCGCTCGAAAAGAGGACGAGCGTGTTGTCGGCGAGGCCGAACCGTTCCAGGTCGTCCATCAGCACACCGACGATGTGATCAAGTTCGCCCAGGAAATCGCCGTGCGGCCCGGCCTGGGTCTTTCCCCGGAACGCCCGACCGGCGAACGACGGTAGATGCACGGCCTGCGTGGCGTGGTAGAGGAAGAACGGTGTTCTGGGCGACTGGTGCGCGTGCTCTTCCAGGAACGCCCGACTCTTCCGAAGGAAGACCATGTCCACCTCTTCCATCGGGAAATCCGGGGCGATGAGGCCGGGGCGGCAATCGTCGGCGTAGGGATGCCTGGGAAGACCCGTCTTATCGATTGGCCCGGTGGGCGGCGTGGGGATGCGGTCGCCATCGATGAAGGCGTAGAGCCAGTCGGTGGTCGGACAGCAGGCCGTCCCGAAGAAGCGATCGAAGCCGAGATCCAGTGGTCCGCCCTCGATCCGTCTCGAAAAGTCGATGCGATGGACCGCTTCCGGTCGGCCGTCGTGGATGGGGGCTCCCGACCGGTCGCGAAAGGTCCAGCCGAGATGCCACTTGCCGACCGCCGCGGTGTCATAACCCTGCTTTTTCAGCAGGGTCGGGAGTGTCAGACGGCCGGGCGCGATCAGCGAGGGCCCGCCGACCCCGGTAAACACGGTCCCGCCCCTCGGAACGCGAAAGGCCAACTGCCCGGTCATCACGCTGTATCGCGAGGGCGTGCAGACCGCGGCCGAGCTATGCGCATCGGTGAACCGCATCCCTTCGCGCGCCAGTCGGTCGAGGTTCGGCGTGGGGACCTTCGACTCGCTGTTATAGCAGCGCAGGTCGCCGTACCCGAGATCATCGGCGAGGATCAGAACGACGTTGGGCCTCGGCCCATCCGAGGCGTTCAGCCGGGCGACCAGGCCCAGCGGTATCGCCAGGGCGAGAAGAATGGAACGTCTCATCGTGCCGGCTTCCCAGGAATCCCGCCTTCGGCCGCCCAGGCCTCACATCCCCTCGTCATCGCGCAAAGACCCCTCGGCACCTCAACCATCACTGGGGCAGATGTCTTAACTCGAATGATCGACTACCAGCGTGACCGATTTTCCGGCCTCGATTCGGATCTCGTCTCCGAATGCGACGACCACGCGCGGCCCGGACTGAGTGAACGTGACGGCCAGGGGCTTTCCGTCGGCCGTCGCCGAGACGGAACCGGTTTTCGCCCCCGCGGGAAGCTCCAGGGCGAAGGACTTCAACCGGACCAGGCCGTGTCGCGGACGAAGCTCCGCTGTGGTCCGGCCGTCCTCGCGACGCTGGGAATAGGTTCCCCAGCCCTCGGCCGCGGTGAAGGCCGCCCGGAAGTCGTCGGGGCTCCATCGAGGGGCGAAGCCGATCTGACCTTTCGGTCCGTGGTACTCGAACCCGCAGGCGGCGAGATAGGCGCCGTAACTGGCCATCGACCGGGCGTAATGGTCGCTGCACTCGACCTCGTTATAGGGGTTCCGCAGCCGGGGATGGTATCGGTCGTGGATCAGCCGGGCGACGGCGAGGCCCTCGGTGACCATCCCTTCCCAGATCATGTGAGAGGCCACCTGCCATTCGAAACCGCTCATGCACTCATTAAAATACATGGCTGACCAGGCCCCCGCGCCGGAGACCTGCGGCGGTCGGCCGAATGGGAAGGTGACCATGACGAGTCCGCCCTCGCCGGGCATGGCATACCAGCGGCCTGCGCGGTTGGCCTTGCGGAAGGGACCGACGTCGGGCGTCACGCTGAACCGCCAGAGCGAGTGCAGGGCGCGTTTCACGTGAGTTTCGTCCATGACCCGGCCGAGGCCGACCTGCCAGGCCCATGACTGGCCGAAGACCTGGTCGATCTCGCAACCGTCGTACGAGCCGACCTCGTGCATGTGGTTGGGATCGCCGACGTGAACATAATAGCCATGGTCGTCGCGCCAGCAGAGTTTGTCGAGCGCGGTGACCCCGGCCTCGCGACGGGTCCGGCAGAGGCGGGCGAAGGCTGGGTCGCCGACCTCACCGGCCATTGCCTCGGCCGCCCGGAGCGCCGCGTGGTAGAGGCCGACGAGCCAGGGGACGACGCCGAACCAGTCGGCGTCGAGGGTGTTGTGCATCGGTCCCCGGAGGACGCCCGAACCGTCGACGTCGCGATTGATCACGCACTGCATGGCCTGCTTGAGAGCTGGCCAGAGGCGTCGGAGGAACGCGTCATCGGGCGACATCTGATGCTCGCGGTAGGCGCGGAGGATGGTCCCGCACTGGCCGTCAACGGCGAAGGTGGCGCCGAATTCGCCCCGGAACCGGATCACGCCGGTCTTTGGGTCGAGGGCCAGGCCGAAATCGACCCGTTCTCGGAGGTCGCGCTCGAGAGAGGGGAAGATGCGGCCCATGGCCTGGGCGTAGTGCCAGACGTGGGTACAGGTGCCCGGGCAGCAGCCGACGCCCTCCCAGGCCCAGAACCGGCCATCGGCCAGCCGGTAGCAGGTTGTGGTCGCGAGGACGGAGGTACTGGCAAACGTCCGGTTCAGGAACCAGTGAGGGAGGGTGGAATCGTTCCAGGTTTCGCGCCAGAGTCGGGTGAGGGAGGAGAGGCGCTCGAAGTGGTCGACGACATAACGCGCCGTGGTGGTCGCGGAGTCGAACCGGCGTGCGTAATGGCGTCCCTTGAGCCGCCCCGCGACCGTGAGGTTGGGGAAGTGCCAGGTGACGACGAAGGGAACCGTGGCCGAGGCCCCCGCGCCCAGTTTCAGCGTCCGGCCGATCGCTCCGACGAGCTTGCGGTCGAGGGGGGCCTCGGCCGAGTCGCCCGGCTCGCCGCCGAGTCCGCCCGGTTCGGCCCTGGCGACGCGGTGTTCGGCCGGACCGCCCAGAAGCGCCAGGCCCATGGTGCCGACATCGGGAAGCCGATCGAAGGGCACCGCCGCTGCATGGACGTCGCTGAACGTGATCCGTCCGACGCCGATGTTCCCCCACGGTCCTTTCCGATGATCCACGAGCTCCAGGACGGCCTTCTTTCCGAGCCAGGGCCGGACGTCGATCCACTCGGGACGCATCCGGTTGTTGTCGCGCCCGGTGATCGAGCGGACGACCGCGCCGTCGACCCGCAGATTCACGCAGGTCTCACCGCGATGACTGCCTCCTCCAATCCAGATTTGAATATAATTTCGTTCAACGGTGAACGGCCGGCTGGTGAGCTGGCCGGTCTGGTCGTCCCGGGCGGCGATCTCGTTGCCTGGGGCGGTCGCGTGGGAGTTGACCACCCGGGCGCCTGGGCCGCCGACGTCGCCCTGATAATCGGGAATGGCCGATCGGAGTACGGGCCCCCGGCCGAATGCTGTGCCCTTGGCCGTCCAGTCGCCGTGGTCGTCGCGTGCCCAGTCCTCGAAGACGATGTCGGGCCTCGTCGGCGTCTCGCCCCGGGGCGTTTCCGAGGCCGAGCACTCCAGGAAGGTGAAGCCCGGCCGGTCGCTGATCTGGTTCCGACGCACGCCGGGAAGGTCCTGGTGACTGTGGGCGACGGCATTTTGGAGCCATCCCGCGAGGGTCACCTCAACCTCGGCCGACGACTGGTTGGTGAGGGTGAAGCTCAGGACGGTCGCTGGCAGGCCGGAGTCCTCGGCTTCGAGGGGGATGAAGGGGGAGTAGGCTTCGAGCGTCGCGGAGACCGGGACGTCGGGATCGCGGTAGGTCACGGTTCCGACGGGGTACTGGCCGAGGAAGGAGACCTCGCGAAAGCCGGCGTGGTCGAGGGTTGTGGTTCGATCGACGCCCTGAGACCGAACCCGGATCGCGAAGCCCTGATCGACGGGCCCCTTCGGCTCGGGCGGGGCGACATAGGCCGAGCCGTCGCGCGGGCTGAGCTGGCGGCCGTCGTAGTTGACGGTTCGGGGATCGATCCCCTCGCCTTCGCGGTTGAAGACGTCCCAGAGCCAGAGCCGGCCGTCGCCCGAGAGATACAGCGTCCCGGTGCAGATTCCGCCGACCGGCATCCCGATGAACCGGAGGTCCGTCCCCGAGTAGGTTTCTGGCGCCCCGCGGGCGGTGAGGCTTGCGAGCCAGTCGGGCCGGAATTTCTTATCGGGCGGGATGAGCGCCTCGAAGTCCTTCCGCTCGAACGGCCCGGCGACGGCGTCGCCAGCCGCGAAGAGTTCGGCCAGCCCGACCCCCGCGATCGCGAGGAACTCCCGACGCGGGAGCACGGGACCGCAGCCACACGACTCGCCCTCACACGGCTCCTGGGCCATCTTCGCCCCCATCTGGCTATTCGCCCGTTTCGAGAAATCGATAACCCGCCCAGACCCGTCCTCGTCTCGACGAACTGGACCCCGCTCAACCCGATCCTCCTTTTATTACGTCGGCAAAGAAGAAGCTCAAGGAGGTCAGGCTTTCCAGCGCTTTCCAGCCTGACCTCCAGTCTTGCCGCCGTAATAGGGTACGTCCGGGTCGGGAGCAGGAGCTCCTTCTTATCATGGGCGATCGGTCCCGTGCTTCGCAATGGACGGCTTGATCGTGGTTGTTGGAAGCCGGCACCAGCCGGGGATGCGCGCGGTGGGGAGATCACCTCCGATTGGCA
>DAHZZC010000409.1 GCA_027435495.1 Planctomycetales bacterium | reverse complement strand
ATGGCCGAGATGGCCGCCTCGACGATCGTCGACCTTTCCCGCAACCAGTTCCCGGCCGATCGAATCGTTAATGCCGAACTGAGCGATGGTTGGGCCTGGTAGGAATTCAGCGATCGATCCGGTCGCATGGGATCGATCGGTCCCTCCGGCCGAGTTTGGGTTCGTTCACGCTGATTTGCGGCCGATCACCGCTTCGAGGATCGGTTTTCGGCGCCGAAACCGTTTCGGCGCCGAAACTCCTGACTGCCAATCTGGCAGGGTTGGGTTCGTTCGCGCGACTTCGCCAGTCATCGGCGTCGCCAGATTCGTCTGGTCGGTCGGATGGAAGGATTGGCACCACTTCTTCGGGACAGCACGACAGCGACCATTTTCACGGTCATACCGCGACCGGACACACCTCCAACCCGGCGCGGCGGATTCTCTGCGGATCGGATTGCCAACGAACGTCGAAAACAGGATATCCCCTGTTAGACGCCAGGGTCTTCCCGCGCATTCCCTTTTTTTGTTGACTTCACAAGGAATTTGCAAATCGGCAACGGCGCCGATGGGCCGGTTGACGGCACGGTTGGATGTATGTGGTCGGCAAGCGGAGCGATCAGGCCGGTCCAGGTGTGCATGTAGAGAGAGAGCCGACCGCAGGGGAAGGGGCGGGATGGACGGAGATCGAACCGCGCCAGGTGAGGCGAGGGGGAATGAGCGGGGCGGCATCGCTCGGTGAGAGGCGATGCCGCCGGATCGTGGGGATCGAAAAACCCGATGAGGCGCTCAGACCTGGAACGAGCTGCCGCAGCCGCAGGTCTTGACGACGTTCGGGTTATTGAAGACAAACCCGCGCTTCTCGAGGCCGTCGTAGTAATCGACGACGGTGCCGTCGAGGTAGGGGTCGTACTTTTTCTCGACGGCGAGTCGGACGCCGTGGGTTTCGATCACGCGGTCCTTCTCGGTGGTCTCGGTGTCGAAGCCGAGGCTATAGGAGAAGCCGGAGCAGCCGCCGCCCTGGACGCCGACCCGAAGGATCAGCTCGCCGCCCTCGGGGACGCTGTTTTCCTCGACCATTTTCTCGATGATCTTCTTGACCTCGGTGGCCGCCTTTTCGGTCAGGATCACACTCATCCGTATCAACTCCTCCGCGAGCGGGGTTCGGGTTTTGAGGATTCGCTCCACGTTCCATTATCATCATAGCAAGGCGTCAAATGGCCTGTCATCCCGAGAGTGGGCTCCAGGCGACGGCCTGGCCTCGGAGCCGATCGACGGCGGTGGCGACCGCCTCGGCGGCGAGGTCGACCTCTTCCTCGGTGGTGAACCGGCCGAGGCCGAAGCGGAGACTCGACCGGGCGAGGTCGTCGTCGAGGCCGATGGCCCGGAGGACGTGGCTGGGCTCGGGATCAGCGGCCGAGCAGGCCGAGCCGGAGCTGACGGCGACGTCCCGCATCGCCATCATCAGGGCCTCGCCGTCGACGTCGGAGAAGCTCAGATTCAGGTTGCCGGCGAGGCGGTCGGTCGGGTGGCCGTTGAGCCGGATTCCCGGGACCTGGGCGGCAATCGCGGCGTGGAGTCGGTCGCGGAGAGCCCGGATCCGGGACGACTCCTCGTCCATCGCCCTGACGGCCAGCTCGACGGCCGTCCCCATGGCGACGATCAGGGGAACGGCCAGGGTCCCGCTCCGGAATCCCCGCTCGTGGCCGCCGCCGTCGAGCATCGGCTGCAACCGGACCTGCGGATCCCGGCGCCGGACGTAAAGGGCACCAATCCCCTTGGGACCGTAGAACTTGTGCGCCGAGAGGCTGAGCAGGTCGACGCTGTCGCGGTGGACGTCGATCGGGATCTTGCCAACGGCCTGGGCGGCATCGGTGTGGAAGAGGACGCCGCGGTCGTGGCAGAGCCGACCGATCCCGGCGATTGGGTTGAGGGTGCCGACCTCGTTGTTCGCGGCCATGATCGAGACCAGGACGGTTCGATCGGTGAGCGCCCCGGCGACGGCCTCGGCGGAGATCCGGCCGTGTTCGTCGGAGTTGAGGATGGTGATTTCCCACCCCTCGCGGGCCATCCGGCGGACCGGGTCGAGGACGGCTCGATGCTCGGTCGAGGCGGTGACGATGTGATTCCCGCGCCTGGCGGCGGCCTGGGCGGCACCCTTGATCGCGAGGTTGTTTGACTCGGTGGCGCCCGAGGTAAAAACGATTTCGCGGGCATCGGCGCCGATGGCGAGGGCAATCTGTTGCCGGGCGCGATCGACGGCCTCGGCGGCTTCCCGGCCAAACCGGTGCGAGAGGCTCGCGGCGTTCCCGTAGACCTCGGTGAAGTACGGGAGCATCGCCTCGACCACGCGGGGGTCGGTCCGGGTCGTCGCGTGATTGTCCAGGTAGATCGGCCGACGTGCGGACAAGGCCTCGCCTCCTCGGGTCTCGTGCCCGGGATCGTTCCGATACGTTTTCCTGCCCTGATCGTAGGCCCGAGGCCGCCTGCCGTTCAAGTCCAGGCCGAGCGTGATCCAGGCAGCCCTCGGCCATCGCGGGCCATCTTTGGGAACGTTGAACCGAACGATTCCCGGGTTGCGGGATTCCTGAGGTTCCGGTAAAGGTGAGTGGGAAAATCCGCGAGCCCTCTCGGAGCCCGAGGGGGGTCCATGATTCGACCGCTGGCAGGGAGGCCACACCATTGAGTTACGACAAGGGACAGGCGACCGAGGAATTCATCCGCTGGAGCGAGAGCTATGACCGCTGCATCTTGCAGTGGCTCATCTTTGGCCCCTCGCACCGGGCGCTCATCCGTCGGATTCGCAAGATGGTCGGAGACCGGCCGGCGCGGGTGCTCGACGTTGGTTGCGGGACCGGCCTTTTTGCTTGCCGGTTGCGGTCGGAGATGCCGAACGTGCAGGTCTTCGGCGTCGATCTCGTCGCCGAGATGCTCGAGAAGGGACGTGACCGGTGGCATCGGCATCGAGGGCAAGTCTTTCCGGTGCAGGGAGATAGCGAGCGGCTCCCGTTCGCCTCGGGGGTCTTCGATGTCGTCACCTGCTCGAACAGCTTCCACCACTATCCCCGGCAGGAACGAGCGGTGCAGGAGATGGCGCGCGTCCTCCGGCCGGGGGGTCGTCTAATGATCGTGGACGGCTATCGCGACCGGCCCTGGGGCTGGTTCATCTTCGACGTCTGCGTGGCGGCGGTTGAGGGAGACATCCACCACGCCTCGGCCCGCCGGTTCCGCGAGCTGATGCAGGCCGCCGGACTCGGGTCGATCGCACAGTACCGACATCGAGGGCCGGCCCCGTTCCTGCTCAACGAGGGGGTTGCCTCGGCGGGCTCCACCGCCGTTCCTGCGCCGCATTTCACGTCCTCGGTTGTCCGCGAGCCGGCGGCCGTAGTACGCTGAAAAGTGGTGGAGTCCCTGGTCCCTGAGTCCCTGGTTTGGGTGGCGGACGGCTCGCACCATGGGTGGCTCGGACGAGCGGTCGCCCAGCTTCCGGCCAGGGACAAAGGACGAAGAACGAGCCCATGGGAACCGTCAGCGCTGAGCAGGCTCGGGATTTCTACCGATCGGCGGCGAGCTTCTATCGCCAGACCCCCTGGCGGATGGCCGGCGAGGGGGAGACGATCGAGATCCGCTGCCAGCAACTGAGCGGTGGGCCCTGGTACGCCGTGATTCTGGGGAAGCAAATCGCGATCAAGGGTCTGATGCTCTTCGACGACCGAGAAGGGCGCCGGCTGATGCAGCGTGCCAGCTACGAGCGGATCGCCGACCGGCTCCAGACGATCGCCGTCCACTTCGAGGACGCGGCCCAGGCGCGGCCCGAGGACGTGGCCGAGGTCCGCGAGCACGGTTTTGAGATAGCCGGGCCGAACGCCTATCCGCTCTCGTTCCGGATGGAGATCGGCCGGCAGTTCCGAGAGCCGCACGCCTGGGAGCTGGAACTGCTCGAAGCCTGCCTCTGGATCATCCCCGACTTCCTCAAACGAGCCCAGGACCGCAAGCCCGACATCTACGGATATGCCTTCGACGGGGCGATCGGGCGGATGTCGCTGGATCTGAAGTGGGTCCGCGTTGGCCGGCCTGGGTCGGGAGAGTCGGAGTGAAGATCCGAGAAATCGGGTGCATCCTGTCCTGTGGACTCCGGCGGGTTTGAAGCGACGCCTCGCGTCGCGGTCTCGGCCTCTTGTCAGCCTGCCGCGGTTTGTGGAATATCCTTTTCCCAGACCGATTGAGCCCGCCCGCGGAGCATCCCCCGTGACATCCGGCTTCCACGACGACGCCCAACTCGACCACGCCCTCCAGCAGATCGGACGCAAGTTCTGCGTTGTCCGTCGCTTCGGGCGATTCGACGTTGGCGGCTCCGGGCCGGAAGCCGGTGAGATTGTGGCCGAGGTCCCACCCTCCCGGATCGAGAACCTTGGTGATCCCAGCTTCTCGGCCGATCACGGACTCCGGTATCCGTGCATGGCCGGCGCGATGGCCAACGGGATCGCCTCGGTCGAGGTGGTTGAGGCGATGGGACGCGCCGGGTTCCTCGGCTCCTTCGGCGCGGCGGGACTCTCGCCGGCCGCGGTGGAACAGGCGATCGACCGGATTCAGGCCGGGCTCGGCGACCGGTCGCCGTACGCGATGAACCTGATTCACAGCCCGGCTGAGTCGGCCCTCGAATCCACGATCGTCGACCTCTACCTGCGCAGGCGGGTGCGTCTGGTGGAGGCCTCGGCGTTTCTCGGGCTGACGCTTCCGGTCGTCCGGTATCGGGTCGCGGGGATTCGTCGGGACGAATCGGGCCGGATCGTGGCGCCGAATCGGATCATCGCAAAGGTCTCGCGGGTTGAGGTCGCCTCTCGCTTCCTGTCGCCTCCGCCGGAGAAGTTCCTCAACGAGCTGGTTGCCTCGGGTGAGATCAGCGCCGATCAGGCGGGTTGGGCGTCCCGGATTCCGATGGCCGAGGACGTGACCGCCGAGGCTGACTCGGGCGGGCATACCGACAATCAGCCGGCGATCGTCCTGCTTCCGACGATGCTGGCCCTCCGCGATCGGATGCAGGCCCAGCACGGCTACGACCGACCCCCGAGAATCGGGGCGGCGGGCGGGATCTCGACCCCCTGGGCCTCAGCCGCGGCGTTGGCGATGGGGGCGGCGTACCTGGTCACCGGGTCAGTCAATCAGTCTTGCATCGAGGCTGGGACATCGGATGCTGTGCGTCGGATGCTCGCGCAGGCGCAGCAGGCGGACGTCGCGATGGCGCCTGCGGCCGACATGTTTGAGATGGGTGTGAAGGTGCAGGTTCTCAAGCGAGGAACGCTCTTCGCGATGCGGGCCGCCCGGCTTTATGAGATCTATCGAACCTACGAGAGCCTCGACGCGATTCCTGCCGACGAGCGAGCCAGCCTGGAGAAGACCCTCTTCCGTACGCCGATGGCAACGATCTGGGAGGAGACGAAAGGCTACTTCCGCTCGCGTGACCCCGGCCGGATCGAGCGGGCCGAGCGGGAGCCGAAGCAGAAGATGGCCCTGGTTTTTCGATGGTATCTGGGGATGTCGTCGCGATGGGCCAACAGCGGCGAACCGTCTCGGACCGTGGACTACCAGGTTTGGTGCGGCCCGGCGATGGCGGCGTTCAATGACTGGGTGCGTGGGACGTTTCTGGAGTGTTTCGAGGAGCGCAGGGTCGCCACGATCGCCCTGAACCTGCTGTACGGCGCCGCCGTGCTGTCGAGGGCCCGGATTCTCTCGGCACAGGGGGTTGCCCTGCCGGCCGGCGTGCCTCGACTCGCCCCGATCCCGGCATCCGAGATTGAGAACCGATCGTCGGGTGCCTAACATAGAGGCTTCGCGGCCGGGTGCTGCGTGCCTGAAGACTCCCTGCACCGCCCGACACGAGCCCCGGAGAGGTCAGAGACTTGAACCCGTCGGAATCCGCGCCGCTTTCGACCCCGGTGGCCATCATCGGCATGGGCTGCCTGTTCCCCAGGGCCGATGGCCTGGCCCGCTACTGGACGAACATCCGGACGGGTGTCGACGCGATCGCCGAGGTGCCGGCGACCCACTGGTCGGCCGACGATTACTTCGACGACGACCCGAAGGCCCCCGACCGGACCTACGCCCGCCGAGGCGGGTTCCTTGACCCGGTCGAGTTCCCGCCGCTCGACTTCGGGATCGCGCCGACGGCCATCGAGGCCACCGACACCACCCAGCTCCTCGGCCTGATGGTCGCCCGACGGGCGCTCGAAGATGCCGGCTACGGCGACGGCCGGGCCTTCGACCGCGAGCGCGTCAGCGTGATCCTCGGTGTGACCGGGACCCTCGAACTGGCCATCCCACTCGGCGCCCGGCTTGGGCACCCGGTCTGGCGCCGAGCCCTCGACGCGGCGGGCGTTGACCCGTCGACAGCCGATGACGTCGTGAGGCGGATCTCCGACTCGTACGTCGGCTGGCAGGAGGCGTCGTTCCCCGGACTCCTGGGCAACGTTGCCGCCGGTCGAATCGCCAACCGCCTCGACCTTCGCGGGACCAACTGTGTCGTCGACGCCGCCTGCGGCAGCTCGCTGGGCGCCATCGACATGGCCCTCCTGGAACTGGCGACCGGCCGGTCGGACCTGGCCGTTACCGGCGGGCTAGATACATTCAATGACATTTTTATGTATATGTGCTTCAGCAAGACGCCGGCGCTCTCGCCGACGGGCGAGGCACGGCCGTTCGACGCGGAGGCGGACGGGACAATCCTGGGCGAGGGCCTGGGGGTGGTGGTTTTGAAGCGGCTGGCCGATGCGCGTCGGGACGGCGACCGGGTTTACGCGGTGATTCGATCGATTGGGACATCCAGCGACGGCAAGGGGCAGGCGGTCTACGCGCCGAGCGTGGCTGGACAGGTTCGGGCGCTGCGGCAGGCGTACAAGCTGGCGGGGGTTTCGCCGGCGACGGTGGGGATGGTCGAGGCGCACGGGACGGGGACGCGGGTGGGCGACGCGATCGAGCTGGAGGCGCTGGAGGAGGTGTATCGGTCCGCGCGGCCGGGGGCGTCCTGGTGTGCGCTCGGGTCGGTGAAGTCGCAGGTTGGGCACACGAAGGCAGCGGCGGGTGCGGCCGGTTTGATCAAGGCGGCGATGGCTCTGCATCAGAAAGTGCTCCCGCCGACGTTGAAGGTCCGGCGGCCGGCCGATCGGATCGCGAGGGGAGACTCGCCGTTTTACCTGAACACCGAGGCGAGGCCCTGGCTGAAGTCGAGCGACGAGCCGAGGCGGGCGGGGGTCAGCGCGTTTGGGTTTGGTGGGAGCAACTTTCACTGTGTCCTGGAGGAGGCCGAGCCGGAGAAGTCGGCCGTTGACTGGGACGGCGACGTGCAGATTTTCGCCATTTCGGCCGACGAGCCCTCGGTGATTGTCGGCGAGCTGGAGGCGTTCGCCCATCGAACGAACTGGGAGGAGATTCGATCGGCCGCGGCCCGGGTGCGGGCGTCGTTCCGCACGGAGCATCGCCACCGGCTGACGATGGTGCTTCGCGAGTCGGACGCGGATGTGAAGGATCGGATCGAGGAGGCCCGGGCTCGGCTAGCTGGCGAGGTTCCGGGGCCCCGAAAGGGGCCGGCGCGCGTCTTTGTCGGCGAGGGTCCGAGCGCGGGTCGGCTGGCGTTGATGTTCCCCGGCCAGGGGTCGCAGTACGTGGGGATGCTTCGGGAAATCGCCTGTTTGTTCCCTCGGATGCAGACCGCGCTCCACGGCATGAACGAGACGGCCCGCGAGGCCGACTCGTCGATCCTGGCTTCGGATCGGATCTATCCGCCGTCGTCGTTCGACGAGTCGGCGGGTGCGGTTTATGAGGAATCGCTTCGCGAGACGAGGTTCGCCCAGCCGGCGATCGGGGCGATCAGCCGGGGCCTGCTGGCGATCATCGAGGACTTCGGGCTTCGCGGCGAGATGGCTGGCGGCCACAGCTTCGGCGAGCTCTCGGCTCTTCGGGCAGCGGGCCGGATTGGCGAGGCCGCCCACGGGATGCTCGCGCACCGCCGGGGCGCCCTGATGGCCGACGCCGCCGCCTCGGGCGCCGGGGGGATGCTCGCGGTCTTCTCGGCGATGGAGACGGTCGAGGCCGCGATTCAGGAGAGCGCCCTCGACGTTGTGATCGCGAATCGAAACGCCCCCCGACAGTGCGTGATCTCGGGCCCGGTCCGCGAGATCGACCGGGCACGGCGGGCCTTCGCGGATCGGGGAATCGCGACCCGAGACGTGGCGGTCTCGGCCGCCTTCCATAGCCGATTCGTCGCCGGGGCCCGCGAGCCGTTCCGCCGGACGCTCGAACTGGTCGAGTTTGCGCCCGGGTCGATGGCTGTGTTTGCGAACGCAACCGCGGCTCCCTACCCGGCCGATCCCCGCGCCGCTCGCGACCTGCTCGCCGGACAGCTTGCCCGGCCGGTTGAGTTCGTGGCGATGGTTGAGGCGATGTATCAGGCCGGAGCCCGGACGTTCCTGGAAGTTGGCCCCGATGCGAAGCTCTCGGGACTGGTGCGCTCGATTCTGGAAGGTCGAGACGCCCAGGCGATTGCCATCGATGCCTCCCGAGGTGCGGAGGGGAACGTTCATGACCTGGCCTGCGCGCTCGCAACGCTCGCCGCTCTCGGGTATGCTGTCGACCTGAACCGATGGGACGATGGGCATGCGACTCGGGGCGAGCCGCCCAGGAAGGCCGGGCTAACTGTCCGGATCTCCGGAGCGAATTTGCGCCCGGCCGTTCGCGAGACCGAGCCGGCCACGGTGGCCCCGAGCCGGTCCGCGATCGCGATCGAAGCGGCGATGGCCATTCGTCCCGAGAACAGCACGCCCGCTCGCTCGATGCCAAGTGAACCCGCCGAGACCGACCGAACGATGAACCCGACCGAACGGCCAACGCCCCACACCCACACCAACGGAGAGGCCGATCCCCGGGTCGCGCTGGCCACCAGGCCGGCCGCCGAGATCGGGCACGCGATCGTCACCGACGAGGTGCAGGCGAGCCTGGCCGCCCTCCAGCGGATGGCGGAGCGTACCGCCGAACTCCACCGGATGTTCCTCGAAGGCCAGGAGCGCACCCAGCAGGCCCTCCTCAAGCTGCTCGAACACCCGGAGCGGAAACCCGAGCTGATCCCTCCGGTGCCCTCGACCAACGGGAAGGGGCCCGTGGCCGCCTTTCGGCCGGATCCGGCGCCTGTCTTCCACCCGCGTTTCGAGCCGACCCCTCCTCCCGAGCCGGTCCACACGGTCTACGAGAAAGTCCAGCTCCGGCCGGAAAGCGTGGTCATCGAGGAAGTCCCGCCCGCACTCCATCGCGCCCCAGAGCCCGAGGTCCGTTCCGCAAG